>NZ_JBHYKH010000322.1:0-10236 GCF_042741275.1 Streptomyces sp. NPDC058964 | reverse complement strand
ACCGGCGCCCCCCCACCCGCTTGGTGCGTGCGGGGGCGCCCAGCGCGCTCTTCCCTACCCTCCCGCCGCAGCAGTCCGTCCATGGGGCTGTCCAGCTGTTTCAGGATGCGCACGGCCAACTCCTGACTCCGCCGGTTCTCAAGCGGCGAAGAGGTCGAAGGTGGAGGTGTGCCGGGGCCCCGCCAGGACGTCGAGCTGCGGGTCGACGGCCAGCATGGCCTGGTGCAGCCGCTGCAGCTGCGGCGAGGGCTCGACCCCGAGCTCGTCGATGAGCCGCATCCGCAGCCTGCGGTAGACCTCCAGTGCCGAAGCCTGCCGTCCCGACCGGTACAGCGCCACCATGACCTGGGAGTGCAGGCCCTCGTGCTGGGGGTGGCGGGCGGTCAGTTCGGTGAGCTCGGCGATCAGTTCGGCGTGCCGCCCGAGCCGCAGCTCGGCGTCGATGCGCCGCTCCACGGTCACCAGCCGGCTCTCCTGCAGCCGCCGTACCTCGATGTCGAGGATCGGGCCCACCCGCACGTCCACCAGTGCCGGGCCCCGCCACAGGTCCAGCGCGGCCCCGAAGCGGGCGGCCGAGACCTCGCTGTCGCCCACGTCGAAGGCCGACTGTCCCTCGCGGATCAGGCGCTCGTAGTCGTGCACGTCGACCGACTCCTCGGGGATCTGCAGCAGGTAGCCGCCGTGCCGGGTGGCGAGCACCTCCTTGGCCCGGCCGGGTGCGCCCGGCCCCATCGCGGTGCCCAGGCGCCTGCGCAGCTGGAGGATGTAGGTCTGCAGGGTGGTCAGCGCGCTCTGCGGCGGCCGAGTAGACCAGATTTCCTCCATGAGAGTGGGCACGGGCATCACGCGGCCCGGATAGAGGGCGAGCAGGGCCAGAATCTGCCGCGGCTTGCTCGCGGACGGAACGATGGATCCCCCGTCGACCTCGGCACTCAACGGACCCAGAACCTGAATCCTCACGGTCTCCTCCGTACTCGTCGAGTTCCTCGTGTCTTTCCTTCCAGTGGCCAGAATTGTGCCTCCACTTCCAGGCAAGCTAGCGGCATTCCCCTTCTTCCAGTCAATTTCTCTAGCGGTTCTCGAGCGGAATCCCACGGGCGGTATTGCGCCGTGGCTCGGTTCTTTTCAAGAGCATCTGTGCGACTGTCACATACTTGCTCGTCAGACCGGCCGAGACGTGCGGAATTCAACATTCCGACGAGCAGCCGCAAGGCCTTTCGGAATTTCGATCAACACACCGAGTAAATACCTTGAGAAATTCCGCACAAGCTCATGCGCACAGATGCCTGAAAAACGATGACGGGCACACGCGGATGCACGCGGAAGGCGGGCGCAAAAGAACTTCGCGCCCTTTCCCGATGTCCCCCCGGAAACAGACCGGTTACGCGGCGGCGGCGTACGTGCCTCCTCCCACGGGCTCGGGCAGGAGGAACCTCTGCGGCGCCGACCGGCTCCAGGGGAAGCCGTGGTTGAGGTGGACGACCGCCTCCCCGCCCCCGCCGGCGGGCACGGCCACGGCGACCAGCACACCGGGCACCGGCTCCAGCTCCAGGAACCGCCAGGCACGGCCGGTGTCGTCGGCCGGCGGCGTGAAGGCGCGTACTCCCGACTCGTCGGCCAGGGTGAAGACGAAACTGTCGAACGGGATGCCCAGACCCAGCCCGCGCGCCTTGGAGTACGCCTCCTTCAGCACCCACACCCGCAGCGCGCGCCGGTCCCGCTCGGGCCCGGGGCCGGCCTCCCGCACCCAGGCACGCTCCTGCGGCGAGATCGCGTTCACGATGGTGGCGACGGCGTGCTCGTCGCGCTCCTCGATCCGCTCGACGTCCACGCCGATGCGGGCCTGTCGCACGATGCCCAGGAAGTTGTAGCCGCCGGCGTGGGAGAGGTTGAAGTCGAGCACCCGTCCGCCGCGTGCCGCCAGGTCGGCGGTGGGCCGCAGGAACGGCCGGCCCCGGACCGAGCGCCAGATCACCAGCTCCGCCTCGGCCAGACCCGCCTCCAGCGCCAGGGCACGCCGTACGAGGGTGTGGGCGATCAGGTACTGCAGACGGTCGCGTTCGAAGAGGAACTTCCCCGCGGTCCGCTGTTCCTGGGCGTCCAGCCAGTGCTCGGCCAGCAGCCGGGCGATCTCGGGGCTGAGTCCGTCGTTGGGACACAGCCACAGCGTGACCCGGGCTTCGTCCCGCTCCTGCTCGGTGGCCGTCACCTCGGCGCTCCTCGGGGCAGCACCGCGCTCGGGGGCAGTTCCGTCACCGGTCCCGCGAGATGGGCCCGGCCCGCGCCGAGCACGTCGACGCCGGCCAGCCACAGCCGGATCAGCTGCTCGAAGCGTCGGCCCTCCCACAGGGCGTCGAGGTAGGCGCGGGTCTCGGGAAGTCCGCCGTGCAGCAGCGGTTCGGCGGACGGGTTCCGCAGGTCCGCGCTGTGCACCGGCGGAGCATCCGGCGGATCGCCCCGGTCGGACGGAACAGGTGGGCCGAGCGTGCCGTCGGGGCCGCTCCCCACCGCGAAAGCGGCCAGTGCCGCCGCCAGTTGGGAGGTGTCGTAGACCACCAGCGCCAGGCGGCAGTCCAGCGCGGCCCGTCCCAGCCGGAGTTCACGGGCCACGGCGGCCAGGGCCGGCGTACCGGGGCCGGTGAGCCAGGCGGCCAGGCGTTCGGCGGTGGCGGCCAGGTGTCCGGGGGTGACCGCCGACAGCAGCACCAGGTGCGGTCCGCCGCCGTCGTCCCCGGGTGCCCGCGGGGCGGGCGTCGGGTCCGGCTCACGCAGCACCACCACGGCGTGCTGGGTGTCCGGCTCGTGCACGCCGACCAGGACGGTGCGCGGCAGGGTGCCCCCCTCGGGAGCGCGCCCGGCCTCCCAGACGGCGGGCCGCGGCCGGCCCGGCCCGGGAAGCAGGGTGGCGCGGCGCAGTTGCAGCACGGCGCGGGTCAGGGCGGTCGCCGCCGCCCCGGCCCCGCCCCCCGCCCCCGCCCCCGCCCCCGCCGCGCCCGCCCCCCCGCCCCCCCCCACCCCACGCCGCGCGCCGCCCCGCGGGGGGTCAAACCCCCGCGGGCGCCCCCCCCTCATCATGGGCAGCCGATAGTGTGGTCGCTCGTCCGAGACGCCCCGCTGTCCCCTCGGGGCACAGGCGTCCACCGCAGTCCACCGAACCGGGGCCCGTACCTCGATGTCCGTGCACAGCCATACGGCAGCCCATCAAGACGCCGCTGCCATCCCTGAGTTTCCGCGTCATGTGGTGACCGCGGTGCTCGTCTCCCACGACGGCGCCCGCTGGCTGCCCGACGCGCTCGCCGGGCTGCTCGGCCAGGAGCGCCCCGTCCAGTACGCCGTCGCGGCCGACACCGGCAGCGCGGACGACTCCGCGCAGCTGGTCACCGAGGCCCTCGGCGCCGACCGCGTGCTGCACCTCGCCCGGCGCACCGGCTTCGGCCAGGCCGTCGAGGAGGCCAACCGCAGCGCGCCCGTCCTCACGCCGGACGAGCTGCCGTACCTCAAGCGCCCCAGCGGCTGGGACCCCGTCACACGCACCTGGCGCGACGACGCCTACGACATGCCCGACCTCCCCCACGGGGAGCCCGTCCACTGGCTGTGGCTGCTGCACGACGACTGCGCACCCGCCCCCGACGCCCTCGCCCAGCTGCTGCGGGTCGTCGACAACGAACTGGAGCTGGGCCGCGACGACGTGGCCGTCGTGGGCCCCAAGCTGCGCGGCTGGTACGACCGCAGGCAGCTCCTGGAGGTCGGCGTCTCCATCGCCAACTCCGGCCGCCGCTGGACCGGCCTCGACCGCCGCGAGCAGGACCAGGGCCAGCACGACCACGTACGGCCCGTGCTGTCCGTGTCCACCGCCGGAATGCTGATCCGCCGCGACGTCTTCGAGCAGCTCGGCGGCTTCGACCGGCGGCTGCCCCTGATGCGCGACGACATCGACCTGTGCTGGCGCGCCAACGCGGCCGGCCACCGTGTCCTCATCGCCCCCGAAGCGGTCGTACGGCACGCGGAGGCCGCCTCCCGCGAGCGCCGCGCCGTCGACTGCGGGGGCCGCACTGCCGCCTCCCCGCACAAGGTCGACAAGGCGGGCGCGATCTACACCCTCCTCGTCAACACCCGCACCGCGGCGCTGCCCTGGGTCCTGCTGCGGCTCGTGCTCGGCACGGTCCTGAGGACTGTCGCCTACCTCGTCGGCAAGGTACCCGGACAGGCCGTCGACGAGATCCGCGGCCTGCTGGGCACCCTGCTGCGGCCCGAGCGGATCATCGCGGGACGGCGCAGGCGCGGCCGCCCGCAGGTCGACAAGGGTGAGCTGCGGCCGCTGTTCCCGCCGCCCGGCGCGACCGTGCGGGCCACCGTGGAACAGGTCGCCGGCAATCTCTTCGGCGGTTCCGACACCGAGGTCTCCTCGGCCGGACGGCACGGCGGCGCGGTCGAGTCCGGGCCCGGCGGTGACGATTCCGACTTCCTGGAGATCGAGCAGTTCGCCCGGCTCAAGCGCATCGCCCGCAAGCCCGGCCCCGTGCTCTTCCTGGTACTGCTGCTCGCCTCCCTCGCCGCCTGCCGGGCGCTCCTCGGCGGCGGCGCGCTCTCGGGCGGCGCCCTGCTCCCCGCCCCGGCCGGCTCCGGCGAGCTGTGGTCGCGCTACCTGGACGCCTGGCACCCGGTGGGCGCCGGCGGCACCCCGTCCGCGCCGCCCTACCTCGCGATCGTCGCGATGCTGGCCTCCGTGCTGTTCGGTTCCACCGGCCTCGCGGTCACGGTCCTGCTGGTCGGCGCGGTGCCGCTGGCCGGGTTCACCGCCTACTTCGCCTCGCGCCCGCTCGTCGAGTCCCGCCTCCTGCGCGCCTGGGCGGCCGTCGCCTACGCCTTCCTGCCCGCCGCCACCGGCGCCCTGGCCGGCGGCCGCATCGGCACCGCCGTCCTCGCCGTCCTGCTGCCGCTCCTGGCACGCGCCGGCACCGCCGCCGCCGGACTGTCGAACTCCTCCGGCGTGCGCGGCAGTTGGCGCGCCACCTGGGCCTATGCGCTGCTGCTGACCATCACCACCGCGTTCACACCGATCGTGTGGCCCATCGCGCTGACCCTGGGGATCGGCGTGCTGGCCCTGCGCCGCGCCGACATCGTCGCCCACGGCCTGCGCTTCCTGGTCCAGCTGGGAACCCCGCTGCTGGTCCTCGCGCCCTGGTCGCTGACGCTGCTCCCGTTCGGCTTCTTCCGGGAGGCCGGACTGGAGTACGGCTCCTCGACCGCCTCCGCCCTCGACCTGCTCGGTGCCAGCCCCGGCGGTCCCGGCACCGTGGACGGTCTGATGCTCGTCGGCATCGTCCTGGCCGCGCTGGCCGCCCTGCTGCGCTCCGAGCGCGGGCTGGGAATCCGGGCGGCCTGGGCGGCCGCCCTGGTGGGCCTGGTCTTCGCGGCCCTGTCCAACGGCTCGACCTGGGCCGGGCCCGCGACCCTCGTCTACGGCATCGCGCTCCTGTCCGCCGCCGCACTCGGCGCCGCCGGGGCACGCGCCCGCGTGGCCGAGCAGAGCTTCGGCTGGCGCCAGCCGGTGGCCGCGCTGATCGCCTTCGCCTCGGCGGCGGGGCCGCTGCTCGTCGCCGCGGGCTGGATGATCCGCGGCGCCGACGGGCCGGTGGAGCGACGCGACCCGGCCCAGGTGCCCGCCTTCGTCGCGGAGGAGAGCAGCACCCGCGACCAGGCCCGCACCCTGGTCCTCGACAGCGACTCCACCGCCCGCGTCCGCTACACCCTCGTCCGCGGCTCCGGCGCCCGCATGGGCGACGCCGAACTGGCCGCGGCCGACGGCGAGAACGGCAGGCTCGACAAGGTCGTCGCCAACCACGTCGCCGGTTCCGGCGCCGACCAGGTCAACCAGCTCGGCCGCTTCGCCGTGCGCTACGTCCTGGTCCACAAGGGCGCGCCCCGCGAGGTCACCCGCGTCCTGGACGCCACGCCCGGCCTGACCCGGCTCAGCCAGCAGAACGGCAGCGCGCTGTGGCGCGTCGACCAGGAGGTCTCGCGCGCGGTCATCGTCTCCGCCGCGGGCTCGGGCACCCCGGAGTCGGTCGCCGCCGGACCCGTCGAGATCCACACCACCGTCCCGACCGGCTCCGACGGCCGCGTCCTGCGCCTGGCCGACTCCGCCGCCGAGGGCTGGACGGCCACCCTGGACGGCAAGCCCCTGACCCGCACCACGGTCGACGGCTGGGCCCAGGGCTTCGAACTCCCCTCCGCCGGCGGCAGGCTGGACGTCACCTACGACGCCCCGCTCGGCCACACCGCGTGGCTGTGGACCCAGGGCGCACTCGCCGTCGTGCTCGTCGTGCTCGCCCTGCCGGGCAGGCGCCGCGACGTCGACGACGACCTCCCCGAGGAGGAGACCGTCCCCGCCCAGGCCGCCGCGGGCGAGGGCCGCCGGGCCCGCCGTCTGCGCGCCCAGGCCGAGGCCGCGGAGGCCGACGGCGCCGACGAGTCCGGCCCCGCCAGCGTTCCTCCTCCTCCGGAGGAGGCACCCGTGGCCGCCGTACCGCACCAGCAGTCCTACGGCGACTGGGACGCGTCGGGCTACGCGGACGACGGGTACGGCGCCTACGGCGACCAGTACCAGGACGCCGGGCAGTATCCGGCGGGCGCGTACGGCCAGCAGGCGTATCAGGCCGACCCGTACCAGAGCGGTCAGTACGACCCCTACGCGTACGGAGGGCAGAGCGGACAGAGCGGACCGGGTGGAGCGGGCGGCCAGATGCCGTACGACCAGACGTACCAGCAGGGTTACGACCCGGCGTACGACCCGACCCGCCCCCACGGCACCGGCAGTGAGCGCCCCGACGGGAGCCAGCAGTGAACCGCACCACCCTTTCCCTGATCGCCGGCACGGCAGCGCTGGCTGCCGTCACCGGATTCGCCGCCTTCAGGACACCGGACACGTCCGGTGCGGACACCGCCGAGGCGGCCGCCCAACTGCCCGTGGAGCGCACGAGTCTGCTGTGCCCGGCACCGAGCGTCTCCGACATCGCCGAGACGACGTACACGTCCTTCACGCCCGCCACGAAGGGCACGGCCGCCAGTGGCAGGGCCACGCTCACGGCGGCCACGGAGGAGTCGGCGGACAAGACCGACGGCGCCTCGAAGGGCAAGGGCAAGCAGCAGGCCGCCAAGCCCGTCCTGGCCCCGAAGGCGCCCGGCACCCCGGCCACCGGTGACACCTCCGGCGCCGACTCGCCCGCGCTCGTCGGCACCGCCGAGGGGAAGTTCGCGCCGGGCTGGACCGTCCAGGAGACCACCGAGGTCGCCGCCGGCACCGGACGCGGCCTCCAGGGCGTCAACTGCACGGCTCCGGACACCGAGTTCTGGTTCCCCGGCGCCAGCACCGCCGCCGAGCGCACCGACTACGTGCACCTCACTAACCCCGACGACAGCCCCGCCGTCGTCGACATCGAGCTGTACGGCAAGGACGGCGCGATCAAGTCCCCCGTGGGGGAGGGCATCACGGTCAAGGCACACTCCAGCGAGCCGGTGCTGCTGTCCACGCTCACCGAGGAGCGCCAGACCAACCTGACCGTGCACGTCAGCGTCCGCAGCGGTCGGGTCGGCGCGGCCGTGCAGGCCCTGGACGACAAGATCGGCGGCGACTGGCTGGCCGCGTCCACCGACCCGGCGGACACCCTGATCCTGCCCGGCATTCCGAAGGACGCCACCTCCGTGCGTCTGGTCGCGTTCACCCCTGGTGACGCCGACGCCGACCTGAAGGTGCGGCTGGCCTCCCCGAACGGTCTGATCACCCCCGCCGGGAACGAGACGCTGCACGTGAAGTCGGGCATGACGTCGGCGGTCGACCTCGGCGACGTCACGCGCGGCGAGGCGGGCTCCCTGGTCCTGACCCCGACGGACAAGGCCGTGCCCGTGGTGGCCGCCCTCCGGGTGACCCGGGGCAAGGGCGACAAGCAGGAGACGGCGTTCATCCCCGCCACCGGTCCGGTCGGCACCCGTGCGACGTCCGCCGACAACAGCGGCAAGGGCACGACCCTGTCCCTCACCGCCCCCACCGCCACCGCGACCGTCAAGGTCACGGCGTCGGCGGGCAGCGGCGGCGGCACGGCGGTCACGAAGACGTACACGATCAAGCAGGGCACGACCCAGAACGTCGACGCCCCGGCCCCGGCCGGTCGGAAGGGCACGTACGCCCTGACGGTGGAGCCCGTGTCCGGCGGACCGGTCTACGCCGCCCGCACCCTGGCGGCCACGGAGGAGGGCGTTCCCGGCTTCACCGTCCAGACCCTCCCGGACGACCGGGGGACGGTGGCGGTGCCGGAGGCGGACCAGGACCTGTCCGTGCTGCAGAAGTAACCGCCGACGCGGCGGTTCGACCGGGGGCGGCGAGCCTGCCCGGCGCCCCCGGCTCAGTCCTCCCCGTAGCGGGGGTCCACCGTCTCCGGAGTCAGTCCCAACAGCTCCGCGACCTGCTCGACGACCACCTCGTGCACCAGCGCGGCCCGCTCGTCGCGCCCCTTCGTGCGGATCTCGACCGGCCGCCGGTACACCACGACCCGGGCCCGGTGGCCGTCGCGCGCGGGAATCGTCCCGCCGAGCGGGACAGCCTCGTCGCTCCAGGCCTCCTCGGGCCGCCGCTCCAGCCGGGGCACCTCGAGCACCAGGAAATCGATGTCGGCGAGCTGCGGCCAGCGCCGCTCGAGTCGATCCACGGAGTCCTGCACCAGGTCCGCGAACGCCTCGGCACGGCTCGCCGCGAGCGGCACCTGGGGCGGCGCGATCGGTCCGCGCATGCCCCGCCCGTGGCGATCACGACGACGAGGCCCGGGGCCGGCGGCACGGGGCGGTACACGGTTGTCCATCACTGGTGAAGCCTAGTCCCCGCGCGGTCCGCCCGCCCGGCCCCCACGCGGCGACGGGTACGCCGACCGGTCGGCAACCGGCCACCCGAACGGCTTGTCGTCGCATGACCATTCCAGCCAAGATTGGGCTCGTTTCCGTATCCCTACGAGACCGGGCAGATCAAGGCATTTGACAGTGTTTGTGCCGACCCATGACCGGACGCGTACGGACCCGGAATGCCCGACAAGCCCGTACGCGCAGGTCAGAAAGGCGTGTCCAGAGGGGCATGTGGGGTGTCTCACAGCACGACACGGTGGAGTGAGCTGGTGGAGAGTCGTCGCGGCCCGCTCAAGAGTGCGGTACCGTCCAACGTCGTGAGCCTTGTACGTCGCTGTTCGCGCACCGCTTGCGGCCGACCCGCCGTCGCGACGCTGACGTACGTCTACGCCGACTCGACCGCGGTCCTCGGCCCGCTCGCCACCTACGCCGAACCTCACTGCTACGACCTGTGCGCCGAGCACTCCGAGCGCCTCACCGCCCCCCGCGGCTGGGAGGTCGTCCGTCTCCTCGACGGATCCGCTCCCGCCCGGCCCACCGGGGACGACCTCGAAGCGCTCGCCAACGCCGTGCGCGAGGCCGCCCGCCCCCAGGAGCGCGCGGCCGAGGCCGGTGGCGGCGGGGCGCGCACGGCGGACCCGATGGAGGTCGCCCGCCGCGGCCATCTGAGGGTGCTGCGCTCTCCCGACAACTGAGCCGCCCTCACGCGCGCGTGTCGCACCGCACGGCGCACGCCTGACCTGAGGTTACGTCTGGAAGTCCACTTGGCGTTCCCACGCCGGAGCCTTACCCGGAACGGGTAGTTTGGGGCGACCGATAGGACTTTCAGGAGGGTTGGCCGTGGCTGCTGATCTGTCGCAGATCGTAAAGGCGTACGACGTACGCGGGGTGGTCCCGGACCAGTGGGACGAGACGCTGGCCGAGCTGTTCGGCGCCGCCTTCGTCCAGGTGACCGCCGCGGACGCGATCGTGATCGGCCACGACATGCGACCGTCGTCGCCCGCGCTGTCCCGCGCCTTCGCGCGCGGCGCGGCCGCACGCGGCGTGGACGTCACGGAGATCGGCCTCTGCTCGACGGACCAGCTGTACTACGCCTCGGGCGCCCTGAACCTCCCGGGCGCCATGTTCACCGCCTCGCACAACCCGGCGCAGTACAACGGCATCAAGATGTGCCGCGCCGGCGCGGCACCGGTCGGCCAGGACACCGGCCTCGCCGAGATCCGTGAACTGGCCGAGCGCTGGAGCGAGTCGGGCGCGCCCGAGCCGGCCGCGGCGCCGGGAACCAACACCCCGCGCGACACGGTGGACCACTAACCGGCCAACCACCCCACCCAGGTCGCCCGC
>NZ_JBHYKH010000321.1:0-10242 GCF_042741275.1 Streptomyces sp. NPDC058964 | reverse complement strand
CGCCCCCCCCCCGCCCGCCCCCGACGACCGCGTGCGAGCCGTCACCGGAGAGGCCGTAGGTGCCGGGACGCAGGGAGGCCAGGTCGCGGGTGAGCGTGATCCGGCCGGCGGCCGTGCCGTGCACGGTGAGCCGCGGCTCGGTGGGAAGCGGCCGGCCGGGCGTCGCCTTGAGTGCGGCGTCGCTGGCTATTCGCCCGGCGGCGACGCCGGCCGCGCCGGCCGCCAGGACCGCTGTGACGGCTGCGGCCGTCGCTGTGACAGTGCGCACGGGTCCAGTGTCCCGGCGGACCCGGCCACCGGCCAGTGGAAGGACGCCCGCGGTGTGAAGCGGGGCGACTTCCCGGGCCCCGCGGCCGGACACGAGGCATCGGCGGGGCGGGCCGGACATGATCTCAGCGGCGCTGGCCGTACCCGCGCAGCCGCTCGCCGGCCTCGGCCATCTGCCCGTCCGACAGCAGCGACGGTGTCAGGCCGGGCACCGACGACGCCGTGAGCCACAGGCGGCACATCCATTCCAGCTGGGCCGTGCGGTCGTAGGCCTGGTCGAGGGAGGTGCCGTAGGTGATGGTGCCGTGGTTCCCGAGGAGGCAGCCCGAGCGGCCGGCGAGTGCCCGGAGCATGTTCTCGGCCAACTCCTCGGTGCCGTACGTCGCATAAGGGGCAACCCGGACGGGGCCGCCGAGGGCGGCCGACATGTAGTGGATCGGGGGGAGCTCGGTGACGAGCGTCGAGACGGCGGTCGCGTGGACCGCGTGGGTGTGCACGACGGCGCGGGCGTCGGTGGTGCGGTAGACGGTGAGGTGCATGGGCAGCTCGCTGGTCGGGACCAGGCTCCCGAGCACCTGCCGCCCGTCGAGGCCGACCCCGGTCACGTCGTCCGGGGTGAGCCGGTCGTAGGGGACGCCCGACGGTGTGACCAGCACGGTGTCGCCGACCCGCACCGAGACATTGCCGGAGGTTCCGACAACCAGTCCGTCGGACACCGTCCGGCGCGCCGTGACGACGAGCGCCTCCCAGGCGAGCGCCTCCTCGTCGAGGACACCCCTTCTCCTCGCTTCCGGCACCGCCCGCGCCCCCTCCCGGCCGCATCGGCCGTCCCGCTCGTCCCGCCGTTGTTCGGCCATGCCGAGATCCTGCCAGCCGGTCCCCCGGGGGACCGCCCGAGCGGGGCACTCTAGGCCGGAAGTCACGCCTCCGAAAGAGTGCATAAAGCCATAAACAGTACTCTTCGTAGACTTGGCCGGAGATCTGCCCGCGTTCGGTGGCCTTCCACTACTCTCGGGACGATTTGCCGTACACGAAGCCATTCCGGGGGGAACCATGGCCCGTGATCGCAAACCGTCCCGCCACCGCGCCCGCGTGATCGCGGCGTCCGCGGTGGCGCTCACCCTCGGCGGGACCGTGCCGGCCGGGTCCCCGGCGTCCGCGGCGGACCTGACGAAGGGGTACGACGTCTCTTCCCACCAGAAGAACGTCGACTGGGCGGGCGCGAGGGCGAAGGGCGCCAGATTCGTCTACATCAAGGCGACCGAGTCCACGAACTACCGGAACCCCTACTTCACCCGGCAGTACGACGGCTCGCGCGGGGCGGGCCTGATCCGGGGCGCGTACCACTTCGCGCTGCCGGACAGGTCGTCGGGCGCCGCGCAGGCCGCGTACTTCGTGCGCAACGGCGGCTCCTGGGCCTCCGACGGCTGGACGCTGCCGCCGGCGCTCGACATCGAGTACAACCCGTACGACCGGAAGCACAAGTGCTACGGCCTGAGCAGGGCGAGGACGGTCGCCTGGATCAAGGCCTTCAGCGACGAACTGAGGCGGGAGACCGGCCGTCGCCCTGTGATCTACACCACCACCCACTGGTGGAACGCCTGCACCGGCGGCAGCGGCGCCTTCGCCGCGAATCACGCCCTGTGGATCGCCCGCCACGGCTCCTCGGACGTGGGAGAACTGCCGGCCGGATGGTCCTACTGGACCTTCTGGCAGTACGACGACGGCGGCCCCCTGCCGGGTGACCAGAATCTCTTCGACGGGTCGCCGGGCCGGCTGAGGACGTTCGCCCGGGGCCACTGACCAACGCGCGCCTGGGCCGTCGAACCGGAGGGGAGCGGCGGCCCCGTAAATGTGACACCACGATGCCTGCCTCAGTTCACCTTCCGTTCACTCAGGTTGCCTACGGTCCAACAGCCAATGACGACCTCTGAACGATTGCCTGGGTAAATGGAAAACTTCTCGCTGATCCTCGCGATTGTGGTGGTAACCGCACTCGCGTTCGATTTCACGAACGGTTTTCACGACACCGCCAACGCGATGGCCACGACCATCTCGACCGGTGCGCTCAAGCCCAAGGTCGCGGTGGCCATGTCCGCCGCGCTCAACCTTGTAGGCGCTTTCCTCTCCGTGGAGGTCGCCAACACGATCTCCAAGGGTCTCGTCGACGAGACCGGCATACGTCCCGAGGTCATATTCGCCGCCCTGGTCGGCGCGATCCTCTGGAACCTGCTGACCTGGCTGGTCGGACTCCCGTCCAGCTCCTCGCACGCCCTGCTGGGCGGCCTGATCGGCGCCACGATCGCCTCGGCCGGCACGGGTGCCGTCCACGGTGACGTGCTCGTCACCAAGGTCCTGCTCCCGGCGGTCGCGGCCCCGATCGTCGCCGGTGTGGCGGCCATGCTCGCCACGCGGTTCTCCTACGGGCTGGGCAAGGACGCCGACGGCGAGGCCACCCGCAAGGGCTACCGCGCCGGCCAGATCGCCTCCGCCGGCCTGGTCTCCCTCGCCCACGGCACCAACGACGCCCAGAAGACGATGGGCATCATCACGCTGGCGCTGATCGCCGGCGGTGCCATCGCCCCCGGTTCCAACCCTCCCACCTGGGTGATCCTCTCCGCCGGCCTGGCCATCGCGCTCGGCACCTACATCGGCGGCTGGCGCATCATCCGCACCATGGGCAAGGGCCTGACCGACCTCCAGCCGCAGCAGGGCTTCTCCGCCCAGACCAGCGCCGCGACGGTCATCCTGGCCTCCTCCCACCTGGGCTTCTCCCTGTCCACCACGCACGCCGTCTCCGGCTCCGTGATGGGCGCGGGCCTGGGCCGCAAGGGCGGTGTGGTCCGCTGGTCCACGGTGACCCGCATGTTCGTCGCCTGGGCGCTGACCCTGCCGGCCGCCGCGCTGGTCGGTGCGCTCGCCGAGTCCGTGACCGGCCTGGGGGACTGGGGCACCGCGCTCGTCGCCGTCTTCCTGATCGCCTCCAGCGCCGCCATCTGGAAGCTCTCCCGCCGCCAGGTCGTCGACCACAGCAACGTCAACGACACCGATGAGCCAGCCGGTGTGGTGACCACGGCGATCGCCGCCGTGACGCCGCCCCCGGCGGGCACCGTGGCCGAGGACCTGACGGCCACCATCCCCGCCCCCGCGACCGTCACCGACCCGGCCACCCCTCCGGCCGCCGCCGTCTGACCCCGAGACCCGGTTACTAAGGAAGCATCACCATGAAGATCGACTGGGCAGCCCTCGGCTCCGTCTTCGGCGTCAGCCTCGTGGTCACCGTGGGCCTCGTGGCCCTCTTCACCCTGGGCGTCAAGGGCCTCGCGCACCGCGAGCGCGCCACGGCCCAGGGCGGCTCCGCCACCCTCGCGGTCACCGGAGCGTACGTCTGCTTCGCGGCCTGCGCGGCGGCGGTGGCGTACGGCATCTACCTGATCATGGCCAAGGCCTGACCGAGTTCGCCAGGCTCCTCCCCGATGCCTTCGGGGAGGAGCCTTTCGCATGCCGTCACACCGGTCCGGGCAGTGCCGGTGTGGGGTTCTGCACACTCTCCCCGTGCAGGTCAACAGCAAGTTGACGGCCCTTCCGGGCCCGTGGTGGACTGCCCGAGCCATGTACGGCGGCAGAAGAGGAAGCCGGTGTGAATCCGGCGCGGTCCCGCCACTGTCACCGGGGTAGCAATCCCCGGGAGCCAGGAACTCTCACCGCCGGTCTCGTCGAACCAGGGCGTGGACACCCTGAGTGAGGACATATCGCCATGCTCGCTCGGCCGTTGAGGCACAGCACCGGAAGATCATTGCCCGACCCCACGGCCGGCTGAGCCGATGCGTGCCGATCGCGTCTTCGCGTACGGCGCAGCCGCCGGCCTCCTCGGCGACCTCCTCCTGGGCGATCCGCGACACGGGCATCCGGTCGCCGCGTTCGGGCGTGCGGCGGGAGCCGTCGAACGGGTGCTGTGGCGGGACCACCGGGGATGGGGCGCCGCGCACACCGCCGTCTGCGCCGGTGGCGCCGTAGCCCTCGGCGTCCTCGCCCGGCGAGGCGTACGCGCCTCCCCCGCCGCCTCCGTCGCGCTCACCGCGGCCGCCACCTGGGCCGTCGTCGGGGGGACTTCGCTCGCCCGGGAGGCCCGGACCGTCGCAGACGCCCTGCAGAGGGGCGACGTCGACGCGGCACGCGCGCGGCTGCCCCATCTGTGCGGCCGCGACCCCCGGGCCCTGGACGCCGGCGGAATAGCGCGTGCGGTGGTGGAGTCCGTCGCCGAGAACACCTCCGACGCCGTCGTGGGAGCCCTGGTGTGGGGCGCCGCGGCCGGCGTGCCCGGGCTCCTCGGCTTCCGCGCCGTGAACACCCTCGACGCCATGGTCGGGCACAGGTCGCCCCGGTACCGGCGGTACGGCTGGGCCTCCGCCCGGCTCGACGACGTCGCCGGATGGCCGGGGGCCCGGCTCACCGCCGCACTGGCCGCGGCCGCGGGCCCGGATCCACGCGCGGCCCTGCGTGCCTGGCGTTCGGACGCACACCGGCATCCGAGCCCCAACGCGGGCCCCGTCGAGGCCTCCTTCGCGGGGGCTTTGGGCGTACGGCTCGGCGGAACCCTCTCCTACGGGGGGCGCATCGAGCACCGGCCCGTGCTCAACGGCGGCGGCCGTGCCGTGGCCACCGAGGACATCGACCGTGCCGTACGGCTCTCCCGTCGGGTCGGTCTGCTCGCGCTCGGCGTCGGTGTCGCCGCGCGCGCCGTCGCAGCGAAGACAAGGGGGCGCAGATCATGAACGGTGGACTGCTCGTCGCGGGTACCACCTCCGACGCCGGCAAGAGCGTCGTCACGGCGGGGATCTGCCGATGGCTGGTGCGGCAGGGAGTCAAGGTCGCGCCCTTCAAGGCGCAGAACATGTCCCTCAACTCGTTCGTGACACGGGAGGGAGCCGAGATCGGCCGGGCGCAGGCCATGCAGGCCCAGGCCTGCCGGGTCGAGCCGACCGCGCTGATGAACCCGGTGCTGCTCAAGCCCGGCGGCGAACAGAGCAGCCAGGTGGTGCTGCTGGGAAAGCCGGTGGGCGAGTTGAGCGCGCGCGGGTTCTTCGGGGGCTCTGCGCCCGCGGCACGGCCGTCATCAGGTGCAGTGTCCCCCGGGAGGAGGCTGCACGGGGGCCGGCAACAGAGACTTCTCGGGACCGTTCTCGACTGTCTGGCCGAGCTGCGGGGCACGTATGACGCGGTGATCTGTGAGGGGGCGGGCTCTCCCGCCGAGATCAATCTGCGGCAAACCGACATCGTGAACATGGGGATCGCACGCAATGCCCGGCTCCCCGTGCTCGTCGTCGGCGACATCGACCGCGGGGGCGTCTTCGCCTCCTTCTTCGGGACCGTGGCCCTGCTCTCGCCCGAGGACCAGGAACTGGTCGCCGGCTTCCTCGTGAACAAGTTCCGCGGGGACGTGTCCCTGCTGGAGCCGGGACTGGACATGCTGCACGGGCTCACCGGGCGGCACACCTACGGCGTGCTCCCGTTCCGGCACGGGCTCGGCATCGACGAGGAGGACGGACTGAGGGTCTCGCTGCGCGGCACCGTGCGCGAGTCGAACGTCTCCCCGCCCGTCGGCGAGGACGTCCTGCGCGTCGCCGTCTGCGCGATCCCGCTCATGTCCAACTTCACCGACGTGGACGCGCTCGCCGCCGAACCGGGTGTCGTGGTGCGGTTCGTGGACCGGCCGGAGGAACTCGCCGACGCCGACCTCGTCGTGATCCCGGGCACCCGGGGAACGGTTCGCGCGCTGCAGTGGCTGCGGGAGCGCGGTCTCGCCGAGGCTCTCGTCCGGCGGGCCGCCGAACAGCGGCCCGTCCTCGGCATCTGCGGCGGGTTCCAGATGATCGGCGAGCACATCGAGGACGAGGTCGAGAGCCGGCAGGGACCGGTCGACGGGCTCGGTCTGCTCCCCGTCCGGGTGCGGTTCGCCCGGGAGAAGACCCTGACCCGGCCCACCGGCGAGGCCCTCGGTGAACATGTCGAGGGGTACGAGATCCACCACGGGGTCGCCGAAGTGCACGGCGGGGAGCCCTTCTTGGACGGCTGCCGGGTCGGGCAGACCTGGGGCACGCACTGGCACGGCTCCCTTGAGTCGGACGGCTTCCGGCGGGCCTTCCTGCGCGAGGTGGCGGCCGCCGCGGGCCGCCGTTTCGTGCCGGCCCCCGACACCTCGTTCGCCGCGCTGCGCGAGGAACAGCTCGACCGGCTCGGGGACCTGATCGAACAGCACGCGGACACGGACGCGCTCTGGCGGCTCATCGAGTCCGGCGCGCCACAAGGACTGCCCTTCATTCCACCGGGAGCGCCCGCATGAGCACAGTGTTGTTGTTGTCGACCGCCGACACCGATCTGCTGGCGGCCCGGGCCTCCGGCGCGGCCTACCTGACCGGCAACCCGACCCGGGTCGACGTCGCCGAAGAGCTTCCGGAACTCGCCCGGCGGGCCGACATCGCCGTCGTACGGCTGCTCGGCGGCAGGCGCGCCTGGGAGGACGGGCTGGCCGCGCTGAAGGCCGCGGGTGTCCCGACCGTGCTGCTGGGCGGCGAGGCGGTGCCCGACGCCGAGCTGATGGCCGAGTCGTCCGTGCCGGCCGGTGTCGTGGCCGAGGCGCTGCGGTACCTCGTCGAGGGCGGCCCCGCCAACCTCACCGAGCTCGCCCGGTTCCTGTCCGACACGGTGCTGCTGACGGGTGAGGGGTTCACCGAGCCGCAGAAGATGCCCGAGTACGGCGTCCACGGCGAGCGCGCCCTCGTCGAGGGCCGGCCGACCGTCGGCGTGCTCTTCTACCGGGCCCACGAGCTGAGCGGCAACACCGCCTTCGTCGAGACCCTGTGCGACGCGCTCGAGGCGCGGGGCGCCAACGCCCTGCCCGTGTACTGCGGTTCGCTGCGCGGCGCCGACGCCGGGCTGTACGAGATCCTCGGCCGCGCCGACGCCCTCGTCGCCACGGTCCTCGCCGCGGGCGGCACGCACGCCTCGCAGGCCTCCGCGGGCGGCGACGAGGAGGCGTGGGACATCGGGGCGCTGGCCGGCCTGGACATCCCGGTGCTGCAGGGGCTCTGCCTGACCTCCTCGCGGTCCGCGTGGGAGGAGTCCGACGCCGCCCTCTCCCCCATGGACGCGGCCATGCAGGTGGCGATCCCGGAGTTCGACGGCCGCCTCGTCACCGTGCCCTTCTCCTTCAAGGAGCAGGTCGTCTCCGAGGACGGAACCGACGTCCCGGTGTACGTCGCCGACCCCGAGCGGGCCGGACGCGTGGCCGGAATCGCCGTACGGCACGCGCAGTTGAAGCACAAGGAGAACGCCGGCAAACGGGTCGCGCTGGTCTTCACCGCCTACCCGACCAAGCACTCCCGCGTCGGCAACGCGGTGGGCCTCGACACGCCCGCCTCGGCCGTCCGGCTCCTGGACGCGCTGCGGGACGCCGGCTACGCGCTCACCGAGTACCCCGACAACGGCGACGAGCTGATCCACCGGCTCATCGAGGCCGGCGGCCACGACGTCGAATGGCTGACCGAGCAACAGCTGGCCGCCGCGCCCGCGCGCGTGCCGCTCGCCGACTACCGGGCGTGGTTCGACGAGCTCGACCCCGGGCTCAGGGAGGGCATGCTGGAGGCGTGGGGCGAGCCGCCGGGCTCGCTGTACGTCGACGGCGACGACATCGTCCTCGCCTCCCTCCGGTTCGGGAACGTCGTCGTCATGATCCAGCCGCCGCGCGGCTTCGGCGAGAACCCGATCGCGATCTACCACGACCCCGACATGCCGCCGTCGCACCACTACATGGCCGCGTACCGCTGGCTGGAGACTGCAGCATCGGAGGGGGGGTTCGGCGCGGACGCGATCGTGCACATGGGCAAGCACGGCACGATGGAGTGGCTCCCCGGCAAGGGTCTGGGGCTGGGCAGGGGCTGCGCGCCGGACGCCGTCCTCGGCGACCTCCCGCTGATCTACCCCTTCATCGTCAACGACCCCGGCGAGGGCACCCAGGCCAAGCGCCGCGGCCACGCCACGGTCGTCGACCATCTCGTACCGCCGATGGCCCGTGCCGACACGTACGGCGACCTGGCCAGGCTGGAGCAGCTGCTCGACGAGTACGCGCTCGTCTCCGACCTGGACCCGGCGAAGGCCCCCGCCGTCCGCGCGCAGATCTGGACCCTGGTCAAGGCCGCCGAGCTCCACCACGACCTGCACGTCGACGAGCAGCCGGACGAGGACGACTTCGACGAGTTCGTCATGCACATCGACGGCTATCTGTGCGAGATCAAGGACGTCCAGATCCGCGACGGCCTGCACATTCTCGGCGGCGGCCCGGTCGCGGAGCCGCGCGTCAACCTGGTCCTCGCAGTGCTGCGCGCCTCCCAGGTGTGGGGCGGGCAGGCCAACGCCCTGCCGGGACTGCGGGCCTCGCTCGCGGAGCACTTCGGGCTGGTCGAGAAGGAGCTCCTCGCCGAGCCGGGCGTGCCGGTGAAGGTGCCGGTGGAGCTGACGGACCTGGTCGAGGGGCCGTCCCGTACGGCCGCCGACGCGATCGACCTGCTGGAGCAGCTGTGCCGGCGGATCGCGGAGGGGATGGAGTCGCGGGCGTGGGACGTCACGGCGGCGCCGGGCCTGGTCCGTGAGGTGCTCGGCGGCGAACTCCCGGACGCCGTCGCCGTGCTGGAGTTCGCCTGCGCCGAGGTCGTGCCGCGCCTGGCGAGGACCACCGACGAGATCGGCCACATCCTGCGGGCGCTGAACGGCGGTTACGTCCCCGCCGGACCCTCCGGCTCCCCCACCCGTGGTCTGGTCAACGTGCTCCCGACCGGCCGGAACTTCTACTCGGTCGACCCCAAGGCCATTCCGTCCCGGCTGAGCTGGGAGGTCGGGCAGTCGCTCGCCGACTCGCTGGTGCAGCGGTACCTGACCGACACCGGCGAGTACCCGAGGTCGGTGGGCCTCACGGTCTGGGGTACGTCCGCGATGCGCACCCAGGGCGACGACATCGCCGAGATCCTGGCGCTGCTGGGCTGCCGTCCGGTGTGGGACGACGCCTCGCGCCGGGTGACCGGCTTCGAGATCGTGTCCCTGGAGGAGCTCGGCCGGCCGCGCATCGACGTCACGGTCCGGATCTCCGGCTTCTTCCGGGACGCGTTCCCGCACGTGGTCGGGCTGATCGACGACGCGGTACGGGCGGTTGCCGAGCTGGACGAGCCCGGGGACCGGAACTTCGTCCGCGCGCACGCCGATCAGGACACCGCCGGGCACGGCGACCGGCGGCGCGCGACGGCCCGGATCTTCGGTTCCAAACCGGGCGCGTACGGCGCCGGTCTGCTGCCGCTGATCGACGCCCGCAACTGGCGCTCGGACGCCGACCTCGCCGAGGTGTACGCCGTCTGGGGCGGCTACGCCTACGGGCGCGGGCTCGACGGGCGGGCCGCGCGCGGGGACATGGAGACGGCGTTCCGGCGGATCGCCGTCGCCGCGAAGAACGTCGACACCCGCGAGCACGACCTCGTGGACGCCGACGACTACTTCCAGTACCACGGCGGCATGGTGGCCATGGTCCGGCACCTCACCGGGGCCTCCCCGGAGGCGTACGTCGGCGACTCCGCGGTGCCCGACCAGGTGAGGACGCGGACGCTGGGCGAGGAGACCCACCGCGTCTTCCGCGCCCGCGTGGTCAACCCGCGCTGGATGGCGGCCATGCGCCGGCACGGCTACAAGGGCGCCTTCGAGATGGCGGCGACGGTCGACTACCTGTTCGGGTACGACGCCACCGCCGGGGTCGTGGACGACTGGATGTACGAGAAGCTCAGCGCGGAGTACGTCTTCGACGCGGAGAACCAGGAGTTCATGCGGAAGTCCAATCCGTGGGCGCTGCGGGGCATCGCCGAGCGCCTGCTGGAAGCCGCGGACCGGGGCCTTTGGGCGGAGCCGGACCAGGAGACCCTGGACCGGATCCGAGTG
>NZ_JBHYKH010000320.1:0-10278 GCF_042741275.1 Streptomyces sp. NPDC058964 | reverse complement strand
CCCCACCACCCCCGCCCCCCCCCCCGGCCGTCCTCGTCGGACACGCCATGGGCGCGCTGACCGCCTGGCAGCTCGCCGCCAAGCGCCCCGACCTGGTACGGGGCCTGATCATCTGTGACATGCGGGCCTCGGCGCTCGGCGCGGCCTCGCAGCGCGAGTGGGCCGACTGGTTCCGGTCCTGGCCCGTCCCCTTCGTGACACTCGCCGACGTACGCAAGTGGTTCGGCGAGGACGACCCCTGGGTGGAGCGCCCGAATCCGGCGCGCGGCGAGTTCTACGCCGAGGTCATGCAGGAGTTCGCCGACGGCTGGCGCCCCGTCTTCGAGCCCGAGCAGATGCTCAAGTCCCGCGAGACCTGGGTGTACGACGCGCACTGGGAGGAACTCGCCCAGGTCCGGTGCCCCGCGCTCGTCGTGCGCGGCCTCGACGGGGAGCTGGGGCGGGCGGAGGCGCAGGAGATGGTGCGGGTGCTGCCGCTGGGCGAGTATGCGGAGGTCGCGGATGCGGGGCATCTTGTCCACTATGACCAGCCGGCGGCTTGGCGGGCGGCTGTCGAGCCGTTTCTCGATGCGGTGAGCGTGCGGTGAGGGCGCTATGAGCTCGGGGGTTCCGGGCTTGTGGCGGGTGCGGGTTCATGGAGGTTGATCGCGCTCACGCGGCAAAGCCGCATATCGATACGGCCCCGCGCCCCTGGGTGGGGTGCGGTTCCCTGCGTCGCATCGTTCCGTTTCTCCGTGGCACTCTCCGGGGCACGAGGGCCCCTCAGCCCCTGCTGACCGCCGTCAGGATCTCCGGGAGGCGGGTCGAGGTGCGGGGGGCCGCCAGGTGCAGCCCGGCGGCGGTGATGGCTGCGCCGTACACCGCACCCACCGGCAGCAGCAGCCAGCTCCACGCGCCACCGTTCGCGCTCACGTTGAGCCAGATGGTCAGCGCGATGACCGGGGCGCACAGCAGGGCGGCCGAGACCATGCCGCCGAAGATCGCGATCCAGGCGAGGCCCGCCTGGCCGGGCGCCACGTTCTTGTGGCCCTCCTGCGGGATCGAGTAGGGGAAGCGGGCCGACGTCCACGCGCCGGTCGCCAGCATCGCCCCGAGCAGCGCGAAGGACAGCCCGAGCACCTCGGGCAGCCGGGCCCAGGCGCCGAGCATCGCGGTCGTCAGGACGGTTACGAGCGTGGCGTACGGCAGTGTGATCACCAGCAGTGCCAGCGCCCGCCCGCGCAGCTCGACGTACGCGTCCCGAGGCGACGAGATGGACATCGCCACCATCCAGAACGCGGACGTGTCCTGACCGAACTGGTTGTACATCTGGATGCCGAGCATTCCGGCGGCGAAGCACGCGAAGTAGATCGAGCCGGTGCCCTGCAGCGCGTTGAACACGGGCACGATCAGGCCGATGGCGAGCGAGGTCACCCACGCGGCCTTGGTCTTGGGGTCGCGCCAGATGTAGCGCAGCGTGCGCTCCATGACGGTACCGGTGCGGCCCGCGGGCAGCAGCCGGCCGAGGCCGCTCGAGGAACGTTCCCGGGCGCCGGCGTCGGCGGCCTGGAGGGTGGAGCCGTCGGGGGAGGTCATCAGCCGGGTCAGACCGCGTGCCCACACGGCCACCAGGAGTCCCAGCGCGGCGGCGGAGACCAGCAGTTGGGCCACCGCCGTGCCGTACGCCCCCTCGGCCACCGAGTGCACCGCGCCCACCGCGGACGCGGGCGGCAGCCAGCGCAGTACGTCGGCCACCGGGGCGAGCTCGCCGAGCCCGGCGGAACCGAGGCGCTGCGCGCCGAAGTTGACCAGCTGCGCCCCGATCGCGATGACCAGCCCGCTGAGCACCGCCAGGTCGCGGCCCTTGCGGCTGGTCAGCAGCCGTACGTTGGCGGTGGCGACGGCGCGCGCGAGGGCCACGCAGACCAGCAGCGCGAGGGCGACGGCGACCACCGCGGTGCCGTACGCGGCCGCCCCGTGCGCCACGGAGACCACACAGCCCGTCAGCAGGAGCACGGTGAACAGCGGGCCGATGCCGACCAGCGAGGCCGCCAGCAGGGCCCGCACCAGGGGGCGCGGCCGCAGCGGCAGCATCACCAGCCGGGTCGGGTCCAGGGTCTCGTCGCCGCTCGGGAAGAACAGCGGCATCACCGCCCAGCCCAGGGCCAGCACGGACGTACCGAGGACGGCGACGGCGTCCGCGTGCGCGTTCCCGCGCAGCGCGATCAGGCCGAGCAGTTGCAGGGCCGCGAACAGCAGTGCGACGACGGCCGACGCGATGAACGCGGCCCGCCGCCCGCCGGACTGCCGCAGCCCGTTGCGCAGCAGCGACAGCTTGAGCCGTACGACGGTGGGGGTGACGCCCGTCATCGGGCCCCGCCCCCCAGCCAGTCCAGGTCCGAGGCCGCGTCGCGTCCCCGCGCGCCCACGAGCTCCAGGAAAGCCCCCTGGAGAGTGGGGTGTTCACCGCGGACCTCGGCGAGTGTGCCGGTCGCGCGGATGCGGCCCGCCGCCATCACGGCGACCCAGTCGCACAACGACTCGACGAGCTCCATGACGTGGGAGGAGAAGACCACGGTCGCGCCGGAGGCCGTGTACCGCTCCAGGACGCTCCGGATGGTCTGCGCGGACACCGGGTCGACGCCTTCGAACGGCTCGTCGAGGAAGAGGACTTCGGGGTTGTGGAGGAGAGCGGCCGCGAGTCCGATCTTCTTGCGCATGCCGGTCGAGTAGTCCACGACGAGCTTGTGCTGGGCCCCGGCCAGATCGAGCACGTCGAGGAGTTGGCTGGCCCGCTTGTCGACCTCGCCGCCGGGCAGTCCGCGCAGCCGCCCGCAGTAACCGAGCAGTTCCCGCCCCGACAGCCGCTCGAAGAGCCGCAGCCCTTCGGGCAGGACACCGACGCGTGCCTTGACCGCCACCGGGTCCCGCCACACGTCGTGGCCCACCACCTCGACGGACCCCTGATCGGGGCGCAGCAGACCGGTCACCATGGAGAGGGTGGTGGTCTTCCCGGCCCCGTTGGGCCCCACCAGCCCGATGAACTTCCCCGCGGGCAGATCCAGATCGATCCCGGCGACGGCGACCTGCTGCCCGAACCGCTTCCAGAGTCCCCGTACCCGTACGGCTGCCGCCGCTTCCACCACTGCTGCGTCCGTCATGCTGAAACCCTACGGCGGGGCGGCCGGCCCGAAGGGGCGCGGGGGAACCGCGGCTAGCGGTCCCGCCCGCAGGCGTAGGCGAGCGGTGAGATCAGCTCCTCCGCGTCCGGCAGCCAGCGGTTGGCGGGAGTGGGCCGGCAGGCCCACTGCACGGCGCCCTGCGAGCCGAACCGGGTGGGCGGCGCGGCCACGTACGCCCCCTCGCCGAGCGCCACCAGGTCGAGGGTGCCCAGGGACCAGCCGAGCCTGCGCACCGCGTCGGGCACCTTCACCGACGCGCCGGGCAGCACGAAGAAGTGCATCCGCCGGTCCGGGGTGAGCGTCACCGGCCCCAGCGTCAGCTCCATCCGTTCCATCCGGGCCAGCGCGAGGAACCCGGCGGTCTCCGGGACGGACAGCGTTTCGAACGTCCGCCCGGTCGGCAGCAGGATCGACGCCGCAGGCTGCTTCTGCCACATGCGGCGGGCGACGGTCGCACTGCCGGTCGCCTGTGTCTCCCAGTCCGCGCGCGCGGGATGCGCGCCGGGCGCGGGGCACGTGGCGTCGCCGCAGGAGCAGCGCTGCACCCCGTCGACGGCTTCCAGCCAGGTGCCCGGGAACACGTCCCAGCGGCGTTCCTCGGCGTAGCGCACGGCGGTCTCCAGCAGCGATTCGCCGCGCTGCTTCGGAATCTGGGCGGCTTCGGTGCCTGCGGTCGTCTCTTCCACGTTCCACTCAACTCCCGCGTCCACCTGGAGTTACGGGCGTAGCGCGCGCGGGGGAGGAGCATCGATTCCGCGACTGGGGCGCATGGGTGCACGCGTGGGGGCGCGCGGGAGGAACCGGGGCGTGACCGGGGTAGCCAGATGTGGGGGTGGCGGCAGCCTTTACCCCGGCAATCCTCGCATGTCCCGCATTGTCGGCATGTCCGCGGGGCATCGATCTTCACGGCCGGATCTTTCCGCATCAGGGGTTCGCAGGGGGTTATGCCATGGCCGCAAGGCCTCTCGTCGCGCGGCAGCCGAACGAACGGCTGCAGGCGCTCATCCAGGAGGCGGGGTGCTCGAACGCCGGGCTCGCCCGCCGCGTCAACATGTGCGGTGCCGAGCACGGTCTCGACCTGCGCTACGACAAGACGTCGGTGGCCCGCTGGCTGCGCGGACAGCAGCCGCGGGGCCGGGCGCCCGCGATCATCGCCGAGGCACTGGGCCGCAAGCTGGGCCGTACGGTCACGATCGACGAGATCGGCATGGCCAACGGAAAGAACCTCGCCTCCGGCGTCGGTCTCCAGTTCTCGCCGACGGTACTGGGGGCCATCGAGCAGGTCTGCGAGCTGTGGCGCAGCGACGTGGGCCGCCGGGACTTCCTGTCCGGTTCCTCGGTCGCGGCGTCCGCGCTGGTCGAGCCGAGCAGGGACTGGCTGATCTCGGCACCGGACTCGCAGGTCGCGCGCCAGGCGGGGCCGCGCGTGGGGCAGTCCGACGTGGCGGCCGTGCGCGCGATGACGCAGGCACTGACCGGTCTCGACCACCAGTACGGCAGCGGGCATGTGCGCCCGGTCGTCGTGCACTACCTCAACAGCGTCGTCTCCGGGCTGCTCGCCGGCTCCTACCGGGAGGCCGTGGGCCGCGATCTGTTCGCCGCGGTGGCGCGGCTGACCGAACTGGCCGGGTACATGGCCGTCGACACCGGTCAGCCGGGGCTCGCCCAGCGGTACTACATCCAGTCCCTGCGCCTGGCGCAGGCGGCGGGCGACCGCGGGTACGGCGGCTATGTGCTCGCCGCGTCCATGAGCCACCTCGCCGCGCAGCTCGGGAACCCGCGGGAGATCGCACAGCTGGCGCGGGCGGCGCAGGAGGGGGCGCGGGGGCGCGTGACCCCGCGCGCGGAGGCGATGTTCTTCGCGGCCGAGGCGCGTGGGCACGCCCTGCTGGGCGACGCGCGGGCCGCCCAGGCGGCCTCCGGACGGGCGGTCACGGCCATGGAGTCGGCCGACGCCGCCTCCGGGGACGATCCGGTGTGGATCGCGCACTTCGACGAGGCGTATCTGGCCGACGAGCTGGCGCACTGCCACCGCGACCTGGGACAGGCCGAGGCGGCGGCGCGGTGCGCGGAGCAGTCGCTGGCCGGGCATCCCGAGACCCGTGCGCGCAGGAGGGCGATCGGCTATGTGCTGCTCGCCACGGCGCAGGTGCAGCAGCGTGAGATCGAACAGGCCTGCAGTACCGGCATGAAGGCCGTCGAACTCCTCGAGACGCTCCGTTCCAACCGTGGCGCCGAGTACCTGGAGGACTTCCAGCAGCGGTTGGAGCCGTACCGGGACGAGCCCGTGGTGCGGGAGTTCGGGGCGCGGCTGGACCTGCAGCAGGCGGCGTGAACAAGTGCCCCGTCGGTGCGTGAACGGGTGGGAAACGGCCCGTTGACGCACGGAGGGCGAACCGGAGGTGACATGAACAGCGCATCGCGGGGCGGTTTTGTTACTGCTGTCACAGGGACGAAGATCGCGCCCTGAGCGGCGTGGCACCCGGCTCGGGGGACCCGGTAGCGTGACCCGACGATTCCGAAGGTCCCCCATTCGTAGGAGTCCCGGTGACGCAGAGTGGACAGGGCGAGCCCGCGCGCGAAGGCATCGTGCTGCCCTCCGACGGTGGCGAGCCCGTGCTGCCAGGGATGACGGGGGGACCCGCCCCGCTGCCCCCGGCCGGCCAGACGCCCGCCGCGGTCCCGGCCGGCGGGCAGGCCTGGGGTCAGCCGTGGGGTCCCGACCAGCAGACCGCCCAGCCCGGCGAGAGCTGGCCCCCGGTGGCGGCCCAGCAGTGGGGCAGCCCGGAGCAGCCGCAGTGGAACGCGCAGGGCGCGCCGGCCGCGCCCGGCGCCGGTCCGCTGCCCCCGGAGGGAGCAGCCCCGGCGTACGGCGCCCAGCACGGGGCCTACGGCGCCCCGCAGCCGGCGTACGGCTCCGCCCCGCACCAGCAGGCCTACGCGCAGGACGGCCAGGCGGCCGCGCCCCTGCCGCCCGCCGTGCCCGACGCGTACGCGGCGCAGAGCGCCGGAGCGGGCGTGTACCCGTCGGCCGCCGACGGTGCGACCCAGTACATCCCGCCCGTCGCCCACGCCTCCGTGGATGAGGGCGCCACCCAGTACCTGCCGCCGGTCCCGGGGGCGGGTCCCGCTCCGGTGGACGAGGGAGCGACCCAGTACATACCCCCGGTGGACCCGGGCGCGATGCCTCCCGAGGCCGCCTCGGAGGCGACCCGGTTCCTGGGGCGTGCGGCGCAGCCCGCCGCCGGCTCCGACGCCGACGCCACCCAGTACATCGCGCCGGTGGCCCCGCCGTACGGCGGCGAGGACCGGCAGCCGCCGTCCGATTTCGACAGCCTGTTCCGCAGCGGGCCCGGGAGCCCGGCCCCATCCACGCAGCAGCTGCCCCGGGTGCCGGAGGCGCAGCCCTCGTACGCCCCGCCGGGACCCGTGGGCGGGCGGCGAGCGGCCCACGACGACGGCGGCGGCGGTGGCGGCCGGGGCGGCCGCACCGGCTCGAAGGTGCCGCTCATCGCGGCCGTCGGCATCGGCCTCGCCGTCCTCGGGGTCGGCGCGGGCGCGCTGCTCAGCGGCGGTGGCGGCGGCGACAAGGGCGACGCCGGCAAGAACGTGGCGGCCTCGGCCCCCGCGACCGACGGCTCCGCCTCCGCGGCGGCCGACCCGGCCAAGCAGCAGGCCGTCGCGCTGGACAAGCTGCTCGCCGACAGCGGCAGCAGCCGCGCGTCGGTGATCAGGGCCGTGGCCAATGTGAAGGCCTGCAACAACCTGGACTTGGCCGCGTCGGACCTGCGCGACGCCGCCAAGCAGCGCAACGAGCTGGTGACCCGTCTGTCGAAGCTGTCCGTCGACAAGCTGCCGGACAACGCCGCGCTGACCTCGGCCCTCACCAAGGCCTGGCAGGCGTCCGCGGCGGCCGACAACCACTACGCGGCCTGGGCCGACCAGGTCTCCGGCAGGCACGGCTGCAAACGGCATCAGGCCCGGACCACCGGCCAGACCCAGGCGGGCAACCGCGCGAGCGGCACCGCCAGCACCGAGAAGGTCACGGCGTCGCAGCTGTGGAACGCGATCGCCCAGAAGTACGGCCTCACCGAGCGCCAGCCGACCCAGCTGTGAGCCGGTGCGCCCCGGGGCCGGACCGGCCCCGGGGGGCCCGGGACGGGTCCTACCCGAGGTCCGCGTTCTGCAGCGTCTTCG
This sequence comes from Streptomyces sp. NPDC058964, assembly GCF_042741275.1. Classification (NCBI taxonomy): domain Bacteria; kingdom Bacillati; phylum Actinomycetota; class Actinomycetes; order Kitasatosporales; family Streptomycetaceae; genus Streptomyces; species Streptomyces sp. NPDC058964. The sequence goes on along the minus strand of NZ_JBHYKH010000320.1, from coordinate 2,920 downwards.
TCACGTCCACGACCCCTTCCTTGCCGGCCGACACCAGCCGGCCGTCCCGGACGACCTGGACGGTCACGTCGGTGTTGACCAGGCGGGCGAAGCCGATCGAGGCGAGCCTGCCCTGGTAGGGCTGCCACTCGAGGGTCGGGGTGAGGCCGTTCGTACTGACCTTGAGGCCGTCGTCGAGGGTCCGCCGCACGCTGTCCGCGCTCACCTCCTGGTCGCCGAGCCGCTCCAGTACGGCCTTCAGGACGGTGTACGCGATCCAGGTGGTCTGCACTCCGGCGTCCGCGGAGTCGATGCGGTTGTCGTCGAAGGCCTGCTCGTTGATCACCTTCTTCATCCGGTTCCAGCGCGCGTCGGAGGCCACCGGGTACCAGCCGGTGATGTACGACCCCTCGTACGGTCCGGTGGCCCCGCCCGTCGCGTTGATCACGCTCTGGTCGACGCTGCCGAGGACGGTCGCGGTGCGTACCGCCGGGAACTTCTCCCGGGCGCGCCGGAAGGAGTCCATGAAGGTGTCCGTGCGGTCCCCGAGCGCGGGCACCACGCAGCCCCTCTTCACCGGGTCCTTGGTCGCCGACTGCAGGGCCCGCTGCGACGGGGTGCTGTACTCGGTGGAGTCCTCGGGGGCGAGCTGGTCGTCCGCGGCAGTGTGCCCGCCGGACTTCAGGCCCGAGTCGAGCAGCGGGGCCAGCTCGTCGCCGGCGATGCTGTCGGGCCGGACCAGGGCGACGGGGCCGCAGTTCGCGGCGAGCGCCTTGCCGAGGCCGGCCAGGAGCGCGGGCTGACCCCCGTTGACGGGGTAGGACGTGACGCTGGTGAACTCGTCGTTGGTCACCCCGTACCCGCCGATGTACGGGATGCCCGCGCTCTCCAGCCGGGGCAGGAAGGAGTCGCCGAACTGGCTGTAGGAGCCGACGACCGCGACCACGTTCTCGTCGACGGCGCGCTGGGCGCACTTCACGGCGTAGACGCTGTCGTTGTGGTCGTTGCAGTACAGGACCTTGAGCTTGCGGCCGTTGATGCCGCCGTGGGCGTTGATCCAGCGGGCGTACGCCGCGGCCATGGCGGGCATGCCCGGCTTGTTGGTGGCGTTGGTGTTCTCCGGCGCCCACGTCATGACCTTGATCGGGTCATCCCCGGAGCCCCCCGTGGCACCGGGGATGACCCCGCATCCTGCGGCGAGCGAGGCACACGCCACCAGGGCGCCCGCGGAAAGCGCGGTCGCTCTTCTGGCTGGCCGGGTGAAGATGGGGAGGAAGGTGCTGCGCGTGCGTCGCCTGCCGGTCATGGACACGCACGATTCCGCCACATCGCTAACCCAGGAGTGACCCTCGGTCAACGAAGGGTGACGTAAAGGTGAATTACAGGGGCCGGTGAGGCTCCCGGGAGAAGGAACGTACGATCGATGACCGTGCAAGGTTCGGAGAACTCTTCCCGTCGCGGCCGTCGCTCATCCACCATGGGCGGCATGCCACTCAACGACATGCCGTGGTGGCGCTGGCGCAGCAATGTGCGCTCCGCGCTGCACATGCTCTCCGATCCGGTCTTCCAGCGGGAGGTCTGGCTGGCGGGCGTGGACGGGTACGGCGACGTCACCGACGCGGTGTACCGGCTGGTGGAGGACACCTGGCTGGACAACTGGTCCGCCGAGAAGTACGTCGGCACGATCTTCCGGGACTCACAGGAGGCGGCGCTCGTCGACACGGCCGTGCTGCGCGTGCTGCGGATCATGCACCAGGTCGGGCCGGACGCGCCGGTCCAGGCCTACCTCGACCACCACGCGTGGCCGGAGGCGGTGCGGGCGGCCCGGGACGCGCACATACGCCTCGCGGCCAGCGACGGCGACGAGCCCGACGCGCCGCCGCGGACCCTCGAGGTGCTGCGCATCATGACCAGGTCCGCTTAGCGGACGGTCGCTCGCGGAGCGGGGTTCCTATGGGACCCTGTCCGGCATGAGTGAGCAGTCCGGCCGAGCCGCGGCCCCCGCCGACCAGTACGTTCTCACCCTCTCCTGTCCGGACAAGCAGGGCATCGTGCACGCCGTGTCGAGCTATCTGTTCATGACCGGCTGCAACATCGAGGACAGTCAGCAGTTCGGCGACCACGACACGGGACTGTTCTTCATGCGCGTCCACTTCTCGGCGGAGGCGCCGGTGTCGGTTGACAAGCTGCGGGCGAGCTTCGCGGCGATCGGCGACTCCTTCCAGATGGACTGGCAGATCAACCGGGCCGACGCGAAGATGCGCATCGTCCTGATGGTCAGCAAGTTCGGGCACTGCCTGAACGACCTGCTGTTCCGCGCCCGCATCGGTGCCCTGCCGGTGGAGATCGCGGCCGTGGTCTCCAACCACACGGAGTTCGCCGAACTGGTGGGGTCTTACAACATCCCCTTCCACCACATCCCGGTGACGAAGGACACGAAGGCGCAGGCCGAGGGGCGACTGCTGGAGATCGTGCGCGAGGAGCACATCGAGCTCGTCGTCCTGGCCCGCTACATGCAGGTCCTCTCGGACGACCTGTGCAAGCAGCTCAGCGGCCGGATCATCAACATCCACCACTCCTTCCTGCCGAGCTTCAAGGGCGCCAAGCCCTACCACCAGGCGCACGCCAGGGGCGTCAAGCTGATCGGTGCCACGGCGCACTACGTCACCGCCGACCTCGACGAGGGCCCGATCATCGAGCAGGAGGTCGAGCGCGTCGGCCACGACGTCACGCCGGACCAGCTGGTCGCCATCGGCCGCGACGTGGAGTGCCAGGCGCTGGCGCGGGCCGTCAAGTGGCATGCGGAGCGCCGGATTCTGCTCAACGGGCGCCGGACGGTGGTCTTCGCCTAGGTCCTGTGGGGGGGGGCACGCCCAGGGGCGACCCCACCCGCGGGGGGCGGGGGGGGGGGCGCGCGGGCGCGCCCCCCCCCCCCCCGCCC
>NZ_JBHYKH010000319.1:0-10282 GCF_042741275.1 Streptomyces sp. NPDC058964 | reverse complement strand
GGGGCGGCGGCGATCACCGGAACCACGCACACCCCGCCGGGGCGGCGCCGCCGCGCCAGGTCGCCCGTAGCTCGTCGAGGAGCGCCTCCGTGCGCGACGGCAGGCCGCGGGCACCGCTGCGGCCGAGGAGGTCGACGGCGAGGGCCCGGAGGCGGACGGTGTCACCGGTGGCGTGGGTGGCGCGCAGCAGCTCGTTCCACAGGCGCTCGTCGGCCGGTGCCGAGTTGAGGGCCGCGTTCAGGGCCTCGATCGCCTTCTCCGCACGGTCCTTCTCCAGGTGGAACGCGGACAGCGCGAGGCCGATGTCCGCGACCAGGAGCGGAAGTTGGGCGTCGACGATCTCGTGGGTGAGCCAGCGGTAGCGGCCCTCGGGCCGGTCGGCGAGCAGCGGTCCGCGGACCAGGACCAGCGCGTCGGTGAGCAGCCGTCCGCGGACGACGCGGCTGTCGACGCCCTTGCCCTGGGTGGCCTCGTGGTAGAGGGAGCGCAGCACGTCCAGGTCGGAGACGACGGACTTGGCGAGCGTGAGCCGCCCGGTCGCGTCGGCGCCGAGCCGGGGCGTGCCGTCGGGATCCGTCCCGAGCCAGGCGCGCAGCCGCTCGATGAGCGCGTCCCGAACGTCCTCGGTGACACCGCGCGGCCACAGCGCGGAGGCGAGCACCCGCGGATGCACGCCCTCGCGGTGCAGGAGCAGCAGGGCGAGTGCCTCGTGGAGCAGGGCGCTGCGTTCTCCGTCCGGGGTGTCGAGGCCGATGATCTCGTACGGCCCGACGAGCCGGGCATAGACCGCCGGACGCCCCTGCTCGCTGATGTCGACGAGGAACGGCGGGGTGGTGGCCGGACCGTCGGGGTCGTGCTCGGGGTCGGCCTCGACGAACAGCTCGACGACCGCGCGCTGCTGGACGGCGGGCAGCAGCTGCGCGTCGAGCTCCAGGCCGAGCAGCGGCGCGAGCAGCTTGCCCTCCGGGGTGATCTCCATCTCCCAGGCGGCGCCGGGCAGATCGCCGGTCTCGGCGCCGACGAGGTAGCCGATACCGAGACGGCCGGCGTCGGCGGCGAGTTCGGCGAGCCTGTTGGCATCATCGGCGGAGGGCTGGGCGGCGAGCAGGACGAGGTGCGGGGCCCAACGGGTGTGCTGCGCCGGCCCGGTGCGGCCGGTGAGCACGGAGTCGTGTCCGGCGGCGCCGAGGGCGCCCCGCCGCTGCCGGGTCTCGGCCTCCATCGTCTCGACGAGGGCCTCGATGCCGTCGAGGTGGCGCAGCCGGTTGGGGGCGAGCGCGGTCAGGTCCTCGCCGAAGCCGACAAGGGTGATGGTCATGCGGTCCGACCAGCCGCTGGTGGCGAGTTCGGCGGCGACGGAGGCGAACACGGCGGCCCGGTCGGCCTCGCGTCCGCTCAGGGAGACGATGCCGGGCACGGCCTCCAGGTTGAGCAGCAGCCGCGAGTCGTCCATGGTGCCGAGGCTGACGAGACCGGGGTACGGCGCCGCGGTGTCGGCCTCCTCGTACCTCTCGGCGTCCGCGCGGGCCAGCATCCAGAACGTCTGGTCCTGGCCGACCTGCCAGGGAGCGGGCGGCTTTCCGGCCGGCTGGGCGAGCTGGAGGTGCAGGTCGCCGTTGCTGAGCCAGGCGGCGTAGACGAGGGGCAGCGGGCGCGACTCCGCGGCGAGGGAGGCGGCGAGGCCCCGCAGGGAGCGGTCGAGGAGCCGTACGCCCTCCGGGTCGGCGCCGACGAGCAGCGCGTCCTGGACGTCCTGGGCGTCACCCGTGGGCGTCGGCGGCTCCATGCCGCGCCGCCCGCCGACGGCTCCGAACGCCGACTGCCACAGCGCCTGCCGGCGTCGGCGGCCGAGGGCGCCGAGAAGGCCCGCGGCGAGGAGCGGGGCACCGAGGAGGGCTTCGGGAAGGCCGAAGGAGTGGCTGACGGAACCGCTGTCGGCGGCCGGGGTGGCGTGCTGCTGCTCCTGGTCCCCGTCCGAGGCGGGCCGCTGCTGGGGCAGGGAGACGTGGGAGGCTCCGGAACCGCCGCCGCTCGCGTGCTGCCCCTGTCGCCGTTCCTGGGCGTGATCCCCGGTCTTGGCGTAGTCGTGGATCTGCTGCCTTACCTCGTGGGAGACGTGGGCGTCGGGGTTCTCGACGAGCTCGCCGCCGTGCGCGTCGCCGGGCATCTCCATGATCCAGCCGGGTCGGATGAGGCTGGCCTCGGAGAGGCGCGAACCGTCGGGCTGGATCCGGTCCTTGTTGAGCTCGTAGATCTCCTTGTACCGGCGGCCGTCGCCGAGGTGGCGCTGCGCTATCTCCCAGAGGGAGTCGTGGTGGCGGCCCTCGGGCGGCTGGATCCGGTAGTACTTGGTGTCCCCCGCCTTGGCGGTACCGCCTGAGGCGTCGGCCTGCGAGGCGGCGTGGGAGGCCTGCTCGGCGAGGGCGGCCGCGGTGCTCGCGGCCTGCTCCTGCTGCTGCGCGAACAGCCCCGGGGTCTGCTGGGCCGCGGCGACCGTCCCCTTCTGGTTGCCCTCCAGGCTGTGGCCGAGCTGCGAGAGCCCCGGCGTGAGACTGGCCGCGGTCGCGCCGACGAGCAGCAGCGCGGCGACGAGCTGCCGGGCGAGCAGCTGGCTGGGGCCGGCGCCGGGAACGCGGCCGGGGATCCCCACGCCGGACAGCGCGGCCTTCACCTCGACGAGCACGCAGGCCGTGAACTGGGCCCAGGCGAGCCATACGATCACGGTGAGGACGTGCAGGAAGGTCTGGACCGTGATCTCCTGCTGCAGCCAGTCCAGCGACGGCACCCCGTGCGGCAGCGGCCACCCGACTTCGACGGCGAGCGCGCCGGGCACGCCGACGACAAGCACGAGCAGTGCGATGAACGCGAGGAAGGCCTTGACGAAGTCCCCGAACGTACGCCGCCGGATGCGCACCGGCTGCGGTGTCCGATTCCGCGGGCCCGTCGGGCTTCCCGTCGAGCTTGATGTGCTGCGTCGCGCCATGGCGGGTGTCCTGGGTCGTGTGTGGGAGGAGTTGGTTCGGGGGGTGGGTCGAGCCTACAGAGATCCTATTGACTGCGACTGACAGCGTCGAAGGGGACCACAGCGGATCCAGGGGCTCATCGCCGCCCGATTCCTCATCTCCCGTCCCATAGGCCCAGGTTGCGCCACGCCACCCGCCCGGCAGAGACGCGCTGCCCGACCGCCACGCACCCCACCCTCACATACCCCACACATCCAACTCCGGCCCGGCTCGACCGCGGTGTCCTCAGTCCCGCAGGAGTGCCAGGGCGAACGCGACGAGTTCGCCGAGGCCGACCTCACGCGGGGTGCCGTTCTCGCTATCCACTCGGCAACGAACCAGGTCCCGTGCCATTCGACGCGCCACACCCCGCCGTGCCGGTTCCCGTACTCGACGAAGCTCCCCGCGCCCCGTCCATCACACGCGCCCCGTCCATCACAAGGGACCCGTCACACCGTCAGCGTCCCCGCGATGTCGTCCCCCAGCTTCTCCGCCGGCTCGTCCAGGATCGGTTCCGTCCAGGAGAGGGCCAGGGTGAGCGCTGTCTCCATGCCCTCCGGGCGGACGCCGTAGAAGAGGGAGCGGATCACCGGGCGGGGGCCCAGCAGGCGTTTCCTCTCGCCGATGAAGTTCTGGCGGATGCGGACGGCGTCGCCCAGGGGCAGGCGCAGCTCTCGGACGTCCGGTTCGCCGAAGTCCCGTACCGTCATGTGTTGCGTCAGCCAGGCGAGGGAGACGTCGGGAACCGTGTCGTCGGGATGGATGGCGTCCAGTTCCATGACGGCGGCCACCACGTCGTGCCCGCTCACGTACCAGCCGAAGGCGGCGAGAGGGGCGCGTGCGCGGCTGTCGGCGGCCGCCCGCTTCAGGCCCCGGGTCAGGGCCCGGACGTCGGCTCGCTCGCCGTCGCGTGCGTAGCGGCGGGCCAGCTCCTCGGCCTGGTACTTGGCCCAGTGGTCCAGGTCCAGGTCCGAGTCGTCCGTGCCGGTGACCGGGAAGGGCACCCAGTCCTCCGAGCACTCCAGCCCGAGGTTCGAGAGGTCGTCGGTCATGCGGGATCGTCACTCCGTCCAGGTCAGCGAGGGCCGCGACCGCGTCGAAGAGTTCCGCCATCGCGTCGGCGTTCGGCTCCAGCGGCGTCGAGAAGGTGGGCAGGAGGAACGCGTCCTTGGCGGACGAGAGCGCGGAAGGGCCTGTTCCTTCTGCCGGTTGCACTTCTTGCTGTCCGGATCGTCCTTCGGGGTGTCGTGGGGCTGTCCGTCGAGGGACTTCCGTGCCGAGGAGAGGTCGTCGTACGCGGTCTCGGCGTCCTGCAGGGCCTTGTCGGCCATCACTTGGCGGGCGGAGCGCGGTGCACGGCGCCCGGTCCGGCGCCGCGGGCACCGCTCACCCGGTACCGCGCACCGGACTTCTCCGCCGTGCGCGCACACATCACTTCCGTCGGCCGCATGGCGACGTACAGCTCGTACGACGGCGCCCGGGCCCCACGGCTCAGCCGACCTCGTTCTCGGCCACCGCCCGGCCGTGGACCACAACGTTCCCGCCGTAGAACATGCCGGTGAAGACGGGCTCGTAGGTGAGCTGGACCTCGACCTCCACCTGTTCGGCGTCGGCCGCCACACAGTGCGTCGCGGCGATGTCCGCGCCGGACATGTCCATCTCGCGGGCGTAGGCCTTCACCCGGGCGTCGCAGTTCTGGAAGTTGATCGGGGCGGCGCCGCCCGGGTTGTCGTAGAGAGCTTCCTTGTCGATGTCCTGGGCGGCGTAGCGGGCCGCCTGTTCCGCGATGTCGGCGGCCCGTTCGCGCTTGGAGATCGACAGGCCGCCGTCGATCACGAAGGCGGAGAGGGAGAGGAAGACCAGGGCGAAGATGATCACCGCTCCGGCGCCCGAGCCCCGGTCGTCCAGCCGGACTCGGCGGGTGGACCACCAGCCCCGTACGGCATGCCTCACGCCGACCTCCGGAACGGGTCCAGCGACGAGGAGAAGCTGGCGGACAGCTGGGTGGGGACGTCGAGGCCGAGCATCGCCAGACCACGGACCTGGCAGCTCACCTCCACCGTGAAGAACGGGTCGACGTCCGGGTCGAAGCCCGCGCTCTTCTGCACGACGGACACCGGGCCCGAGCAGACGTCCGCGAGGTCGGCCTCGGCGGCCTTGCGGGCCTCCGCCATCGCCGTGGCGTGGTCCTTCTGGATGGAGCCAGCGCGGGCCGCGTCGCGCGCCGCACCGTCCAGTGCGCCCCGGCCGTCGACCAGCTGCCCGAAGGCCACCAGGACCAGGATGAACATGATCATCACGGGGGCGAGGATCACGACCTCGACGGTCGACAGGCCCCGGTCGTCATCGGCGAACCGCTCCCCTGCGGAGGTGAGGTCCATCTAGTTCCCCCCTGGGTCCTTCACGAACCGCTCCACCGGCCCCGCCGACTGCGCGTGCACCGTCAGGTCGAGTCCGGGGAACACGGTCGGCACCCGCGCCGAGATCTCCACGCCCACCGTGTTCTGCTCCGGCTGGAGCATCTTCACGTCCGGCGACAGGACCAGCTGCGGGCCGAGCTGGCGGATGTAGGAGTCGACCACGTCCCGGGCCTCACCCCGCCACGCACCCGGCTGCTCGTCGGCCGTGGCGCGGGCCTTGCGGGCACCCGCCTGGGCCGCGGCCTGGGCCACGTGGTCGGCGAAGAAGTACAGCGCGAACTGGACCGTCGCGAAGATCATGAAGAAGAGGACGGGAGTGAGCAGCACGAACTCGATCGCGGTCATGCCGGAGTCACCGGTCTCGCCGCGCGCGGCGTCGGCGCGGCGGCGCGCCCATCTGCCCAGGTCCCTGAACAACCCCGTCATCCCCGTCGTCGTGTCGTCCGTGCGGTCAGCAGGTCTTGCTCGCGCTGGCGCCCTTGATGCAGTCGCCGACCTTGTTGGCTCCGTCGCTCAGCGCGGCGTTGATGATCGCCGCCACCACGCCGACGATGGCCACGACGACCGCGGAGATGATGACCCACTCGACCGCGGAGGCACCGCGGTCGAGTTCGCCGGAACGCGCGCGCTGCACGCGGGCCTGCAGGAAAGTGACCAGGAAGTCCACCGCCGGGATTCCGGTGCGGACGGTACGGACAGAGCGGTCGGTCATGGAAGTTGTCCTCTCGGCTCAGCTCAACTCGGTTCGGTTGTCTGGGCAGTGGATGGAGCGGATACGGGACGTAGGACGGTTCGTACGAGTCGAACGGTTCACACCTGGAACACCCGCATCGCCGCCGGGAAGATCAGGAACACCAGGAAGCCGGCGCACAGCAGCAGCTGGGCCACGAGCATCGACTGCGACTTCTCGCCCGCGCTGCCCTCGATCTCGGAGAGTTCGCGGTGCCGCATGGTCTCGGCACGGGAGGCGAGCGACTCACGGACCTTGGCGCCGTCGTCGGCGACCAGGGCCAGCGACGCCGACAGGTCCTTCAGCTCCTCGACGCCCAGTTCCTCGCCCAGCGCGCCGAGGGCCTGCCACTGGCTGACACCGGTGATACGGGCGTCGGACAGGGCGTTGCGGATGCGCTGGTTGGCCCAGCCGTCGGAGACCTCGGCCGCCGCCATCAGGGCCTCCGGGAGGCCCCGGCCGCCGGCCAGGCTCATCGACACCAGGTCCAGGTAGGCACCGATCACCCGGCGGAGGTCGCGACGCTTGTCGGCCGCGTCCCGCCGTACCTCCAGGTCCGGCAGGAAGAAGAACAGCGCCGCACAGAGCAGGGCCAGCCAGACCGGGATGACCGGGCTGGAGCCGAAGCCCAGCGTCCAGACGACCGCGAACAGGAACGGGCCGAAGAACAGGCCCGCCACGCCCAGCAGCACCTTCGTCGCCAGGAACTTCTCCCAGCTGCGGTCCAGCACGGCGAGGTCCGCGCGCAGCGAGCGCTGCTCCCAGCCCTGCTGGAGGTAGAACTCGGAGACCCGGGCGCCGATCTCGGCCCTCAGCGACCCGAAGCGCCCGGTGTCCTTCGTCTGCCGGACCGACTCGTACGCCGTTCCGCGCGCCCGCAGCGCGTCGATGCGGGCGACCTGGGAGACCGCGCTGCGTCTGGTCGGCATGAGGGCCCGGATGAGCGCGTAGACACCCAGTCCGAAAGTCACACCGACCACGATCGGCATCGTCAGGTTCACCGGCGTGCACCTTCCTCCGGCTGGAACGGCTGCGCCTGAGCGCCCTGCTGGGCCGGTGTGCGGGGCCGTACGAACTGCACGGACGACTCGTCGCGGATCAGGAAGCGCTCGGGCGTCTCGATCGTCGACAGCTTGCGCAGCCACCAGAAGCCGAGCGCGAACAGAGCGCAGACCAGGGCGAGTACGAGCTGGCCCACCGCGGTGCCGTACGGCTTCACGAAGTCGCGGTTGAAGACGGCGAGGCCGAGGACGAAGGCGATGGAGACGGCGACCACGATCTGCACCGAGCGCCGCGTCGAGGCGCGCTGGGCCATCACGCGCTGGCGCATGTCAACCTCCTCGCGGGCCGACTTGGCCAGCGCGCCGAGGACCTGGCGCAGACCCGGGCCGCGCAGGCGGGCGTTGAGGATCAGCGCCGCCACGATGATGTCCGCGGACGCGTCGTCGATCTCGTCGGCGAGCATCTGAAGCGCGTCGGGCAGCGGGGTGCGGGCGCGCAGCTTGTCCACGAGGGCGTCGAGGTGCGGCCGGAGGATGGGGGCCGCGGCGCGGGCGGAGGCCGGAATGGCCTGCTCCAGGCCGACGGCACCGGCGATCGTGTCGCGCAGGGACTCCGTCCAGGAGGCGAGCGCCTCCACGCGCCGCATGGCGGCCCGTTCCTCCGCCGCGCCGCCGAAGAGGCGGTCCCAGAAGAAGACCAGGACGCCGGCCGCGATGCCGGCCACCGCCCAGCGGGTGAGCAGCAGGACGGCGAGCCCGATGATGGCGGCGAGCGAGCCGCGCTGACCGGCGAACCGGATGAGTTCGGCGGCCCGTTCGTTGGCCTTCTGCTTCTCGTGGTCGGGCTTGGCGGGCAGTCCGCGCACGGCGATCATCAGCAGCGCGAGTCCGCCGCCCACGGCGACACCGCTGCCGATGGAGTACAGGACCTCGGTGGAGAAGAGGCCGCCCATGGAGCCGAGCGAGCCGAGAGCCGAGTAGGTCATGCCGGTCACCCCCATGCCCCGTGCGGCTGGTAGCCGTACGCCATCAGGTCCTCCAGGCAGGCTATGGGTGCGTGCGGTACGACCCGTCCGTCGGGGGCCTCCGCGAACACCTCGCTGGACAGCACGCGCCCGTCGACGCCGTTGACCTCGCGGACGGAGGTGACCATGCGCTGGAGCCGCCCGCCCGTCTGGTAGTTGTTGCGGCGCTGGATGAACACGACGAAGTTCACCGCGCCCGCGATCAGCATCTGGCTGGCCTCGATGGGCAGCCGCTCGGAGGCCTGCAGCGCGTACGTGGAGATACGGTTGAAGACCTCGCTGGAGCTGTTGGCGTGGATCGTGGACAGCGAGCCGTCGTTGCCCTGGGACATCGCGTTGAGCATGGTCACGATCTCGTCGCCGAGGACCTCACCGACGATGACCCGGGAGGGGTTCATACGCAGGGACCGGCGGACCAGTTCGGCCATGGCGATGGCGCCCTGCCCCTCGGAGTTGGGCAGCCGTTCCTCGAACGCCACGACGTTGGGGTGGAGTTCGGGGAACGTGTCGAGGCCGAGTTCCAGGGCACGCTCGACGGTGATGAGGCGCTCGTGCGGCGGGATCTCGTTGGCGAGGGCGCGCAGCAGCGTCGTCTTTCCGGCGTTGGTGGCGCCCGCGATCATGATGTTCTTCCGGGCGCGGACCGCGCAGGCCATGAAGTGCGCGACCTCGGGCGTCAGCGTCCCGTTGCCGACGAGGTCGGAGATGAAGACCTTGCCCATGCGGGCGCGACGGATGGACAGCGCGGGCCGCCGGGCGACGTCCATCACGGCCGACAGACGCGAGCCGTCGGGCAGCCGCAGGTCGAGCTGGGGGTTGGCGGAGTCGAACGGACGCGACGACAGACCGGAGTAGGCGCCGAGCACCTGGATCAGCTCGATGAGCTCCTCGTCGGTCTCGGCGACGGGATCCCCCTTCACTTCCCGTCCGTCGCTGTACCCGACGAAGACCTGGTCGCACCCGTTGATGTCGATGTTCTCGACGTCGGGGTTGTCCAGCAGGGGCTGGAGCCGGCCAACGCCGAACAGCGCGGCGTGCACGGCGGCCGCGTACTGCTCCTCGGTCTCCGCGTCGAGGGGGGTGCGGCCCGCGTTGATCTCGGTGCGGGCGTACTCCTCCAGGATCTGGGCTATGACCGCGCGCGCGTACTGCCGCTCGTCCTCCGTGGACATCGGCGAGACGCCGTTGACCTGGTCGAGACGGCGCTGCTCGGCGATGCGGTCACCGGCCTCCTGCCGGAACCGCTTGACCAACTGGTGGTCGACAGCGGTCATCGGCCGGCCCCCGCGTGGCCCTGGTCGCTCTGCTGGGCGTGGCCGGGCTGGTGGCCCTGACCGGCGTGGTGGGCCTGACCTGCCTGATGGGCCTGGTTGGCCTGGGCGGACGCGGCCCAGGCGGTGCCGTACTGCTGGTACAGGTCCGCGGTGACCTTGCGGGCCGACCGGATGAGCAGGGACTTGTCGAGGCGCCCGCGCTTGCGGCCGGCCAGCTGTTCGGCGCCGGTCGGATCGTCCGCGATGGTGCCGACCACCCGGGCGCCGGTCTGGGAGTGCACCAGCATGTCGTTGACCTGGTTGACGAGCTTGCCGGAGCTGCCCGGGTCGGTGATCAGGACGACGCCGATCATCGGGGTGGCCAGGGCCGCGGCGCCGCGCGGTCCGCCGTGCAGCTTGGCGGAGAGGGCGGCGGCCCGGTCCCGGACGCGGGCCAGGGCCTCGGGCTCCGTGCGCGAGACGAGCAGGACGAGGGCGGCGTGCGGGAACAGCTCCACGGCCGGCGTGTCCCCGCTGATGCGTCCGCAGTCGGCGATGACGTCGGCGGGCGAGTTCGGGGAGTCGGCGAGGGAGGCGAAGGCGTGGCCGAGGGTGGGCCAGAGCCCGGCGAGCCCGGTGGCCTGCTCGGCGATCCCGAGACCGACGAGAACTTCGAGCCCGCCGCTCAACGGCTGGACATGGTCCCAGAGTTGGTCCGGCACGAGACCGCGGCGAGCGGTCGCCGCTATGGACAGCATGCCGATGTTCGGGTTGAGCTGACCGCCGTGCGCGGCGGCACTGCGGTAGACCAGGTCGCCGCCCGCCGGATCGGACTCGGCGAGCAGCGAGCG
>NZ_JBHYKH010000318.1:0-10347 GCF_042741275.1 Streptomyces sp. NPDC058964 | reverse complement strand
GAAGTAGCCCGCGAACGCCAAGAGGGACCTGCGCCCCCCTCCGAGCGCAGGTCCCTCTCCCGTCTTGCGTCGCGCCTTGCGCCTTACGCCTCGGCGCCCGCCCTGCGGCGCCGCACCACGAAGACGGCGCCCGCACCGGCGACGACGGCGACACCGCCGGCGAGGCCGATCATGGGCAGCGCGGAGCTGGAACCGGTCGAGGCGAGACTGCCGTCGACCTCCGGCGTGTTGCTGTCCGGCTTGTCGTCGGTGACCGGGGCCTCGCCGCCTTCCTGCGGCTTGGTGCCGGTGGTGTCCGTGCCGGAGGAGACGATCTGGAACTTGTACGAGACGTCGCCGAAGCCGGTGCACTCGGCGTCGCTGTCACCGTAGATCGTCGCGCCGAGGGAGAAGCCGGCGCCGACCGGGGCGGACGACGTCACGTTGATACGGAGCGGGATGTCGACCTCGTAGTCGGGCTTGAGCTCGTCGGTGTAACCGACGTAGCCGACCGCGTAGCCCCCCTCGTCGAGGTTCTCCCAGACCTTGTTGTCCGGGTCCCAGGCCTGGAGCTGGACCTGCTTGCTCTTGAACAGGTCCTCGCCGGCCTTGTCGGAGGAGGCTCCGGCGAAGAAGGCGAGGTCGTTGAGGGTGGAGTCGGAGTTGTTGAGCACGTTCAGCGAGAACTTGTGCCAACCGCTGCCGGCCGCGATCTTGCCCGGCAGGCCGGTGATGCTCACGTCGACCTTGGTGTCCTCGCAGGCGGACGGCTCGGGATCCGGCGACTCCGACTCCTCGGGCGCGGAGGCGCTGGCGGAGGCCGAGGCGGACTCGCTCGCGGACGCGGACGCGGACGCGGAGGCCGAGGCCGACTCGCTCGCGGGGGCGGACGCGGAGTCGCTGGGCGCGGGGGCGCTCGACGAGGCGGACTCGCTCGCGGACGGGTCGGCGCTCTCGCTCGGCGACACGCTCTCGGTGACGCTCGGCGGGGCGGACGTCGGATCGTCGGTCGCGTACGCGGCCGGTGCCGCAAGGAGGGCCAGCGGGGCTATGGCGGCCGTCGCGGCCGCTGCGGCCATGGCGCGGCGAAGCTTCATGAAGACCTCGTGGAGTCCGGCGTACCGCGGTGGGCGGCACGGAGTGGAGGCGGGCTCCGCGTGTGGGGCGCGGGTGTGACCCTTGGTTCTGCTGTGCGACCGGTTCTTACCGGTTTCTTTGATTCAGCAGGTTGGATCAGTGAGGCCGGTAAAAGGTTGCCCGTTCACTCACAGGATTCTTATGTGGCCTGGGTCACACCTCGAGGGCATGCGAAGGGCCCCGTGGGACGGTTCCAACGGGCCCTTGTGCCTCACCACCGACGTCAGGGCAGCGTCGGTGCCCGGGGAGCGGCGCCGGGGGGTTGCGCCGCTGGCTCTTCCTCTGTGTCCTCCGCCCTCCGTGCCTCGGTCGGCGCCCCGGCGCATTCGGGGCGCGCGGATGGTTTCGACCTGTGGCGGTCGGGCGGCGCATTGCAATGCGGTTGTGTGTCCGGGGACTTGGGGGGCTTTCTGCGCATCGTGCTGGATGGGCGCGGCCTCCGCAACCGTTTTGACCCAGCCCTTGTGCATTTTTGCAGTTTTCCGCCGGTCGGCCCCGGGCGTCCCCGGAGCCGACCGATCTCTTGAATGACCGGGCTGCTGTCCCCTGCCGTCCGGTCACTTGTCTGGAGCGAGGTCCCACGACGCACGGCACGATCCGCACGTCTCATCGCTCCAGCGAGCCACGCGTGGTTCTTTCGGGCCCGCCCCTGGCTGGCACGGACACCGGGACCAACGAAGCGGTGCGCGAGGCGGTCACGCGCCGTACGGGTGAGTGCGGGTTCGAACTCAGATGCGGCCGCGGCACAGTTCGAGCAGCGTCATCGCGAGGGACGTCCCCGGCTTGCCCAGTGCCTCCCGGTAGTGGTCGAGGACCTCCATCTCCCGGGAGAGGTTGACGCGCCGCCCGCCGGAGGTGATCCGGGCCTCCTGGATCACGGCGGACACGGCCATCCGTTCCTGGATCAGGCCGATGATCCGATCGTCGAGCGCGTCGATGCGTTCGCGCGCGCCGTTGATCACGTCGGCGGCCTCGGCGGTGCGGGCGCCGGTCTTCTCTGCGGGGGTGACGGACATGTCGGGGGCTCCTCGTGAGTTCGGACACGGTGCCCCGGAACGGCAGGACCCGGAAAACGACAGGCGCCCCGGGCCTTGTCGGCCCGGGGCGCCTGGGAAGTCGCTTGGCGGTTCGCTCAAGCAGCACGACCATGGCAGCCGGCGGGCCGGTTGCCATAGGTAAAGAGGAAGGTCGTCTGCGTGAGCATGGGGTCAGTATGCCACGGGGCTTCCGGTTGCCGGGGCGCCGGCCCCGGTACGAGGGCGAGGTCACCCACGGCCACCCCGGTAGAATCGTCGGCACAAGACCCCCGCCCAAACCGCCGGAAGGCACCCCGTGTCATCAGCGACTCCCGCTGCCGCCACCCCCGACACCGTCCTGGTCGTCGACTTCGGCGCGCAGTACGCCCAGCTCATCGCCCGTCGCGTCCGCGAGGCGCGGGTCTACAGCGAGATCGTGCCGAGCACCATGCCGGTCGCCGAGATGCTCGCCAAGGACCCCGCGGCGATCATCCTCTCCGGCGGCCCCTCGTCCGTGTACGAGGAGGGCGCCCCCCGCCTCGACCGCGCGCTCTTCGAGGCCGGCGTCCCCGTCTTCGGCATGTGCTACGGCTTCCAGCTGATGGCGCAGGCTCTCGGCGGCACGGTCGACAACACCGGCGCGCGCGAGTACGGCCGTACGGACCTGCACGTCTCCAGGGCGTCCTCCACCCTCTTCGAGGGCACCCCCGCCGAGCAGCACGTGTGGATGTCGCACGGCGACGCCTGCTCCGCCGCCCCCGAGGGCTTCACCGTCACGGCGTCCACGGACGTCGTCCCGGTCGCCGCCTTCGAGAACGACGAGAAGAAGCTGTACGGCGTCCAGTACCACCCCGAGGTCATGCACTCCACGCACGGCCAGCAGGTCCTGGAGCACTTCCTCTACCGCGGCGCGGGCCTGTCCCCGACCTGGACCACGGGCAACGTGATCGACGAGCAGGTCGCCCTCATCCGTGAGCAGGTCGGCGACAAGCGGGCCATCTGCGGTCTGTCCGGCGGTGTGGACTCCGCCGTCGCCGCCGCCCTGGTCCAGAAGGCCATCGGCTCCCAGCTGACCTGCGTGTACGTCGACCACGGTCTGATGCGCAAGGGCGAGACCGAGCAGGTCGAGAAGGACTTCGTGGCCGCGACCGGCGTCCAGCTGAAGGTCGTGGACGCGGAGGAGCGCTTCCTGACCGCCCTCAAGGGCGTCTCCGACCCGGAGGAGAAGCGCAAGATCATCGGTCGCGAGTTCATCCGCGTCTTCGAGCAGGCCCAGGCGGAGATCATCGCGGACGAGGGTCCCGCGGTGGAGTTCCTCGTGCAGGGCACGCTCTACCCGGACGTGGTCGAGTCCGGCGGCGGCACCGGCACCGCCAACATCAAGTCCCACCACAACGTCGGCGGGCTCCCCGAGGACCTGGAGTTCAGGCTCGTCGAGCCGCTCCGCAAGCTCTTCAAGGACGAGGTCCGGATGGTCGGCCAGGAGCTCGGCCTGCCGGAGGAGATCGTCCAGCGCCAGCCGTTCCCCGGCCCCGGCCTCGGCATCCGCATCGTCGGCGAGGTCAACAAGGAGCGCCTGGACCTGCTCCGCGAGGCCGACGCCATCGCCCGCGAGGAGCTGACCGCGGCAGGTCTCGACCGCGACATCTGGCAGTGCCCGGTGGTCCTGCTCGCGGACGTCCGCAGCGTCGGCGTCCAGGGCGACGGCCGTACCTACGGCCACCCGATCGTGCTGCGCCCGGTCTCCTCCGAGGACGCGATGACCGCCGACTGGTCGCGCCTCCCGTACGAGGTCCTCGCGCGCATCTCGACCCGCATCACCAACGAGGTCCGGGACGTCAACCGGGTCGTCCTCGACGTGACCTCGAAGCCCCCGGGCACCATCGAGTGGGAGTAGTCCTCCCGTTCGTGACGGTCAGGTCCGCTTGAGAGTCCGCACCGGCTCTCCGGGCCGCCAGACCTGGGCGACCAGATACGTGTCGTCCTCGACGTAGGTCCGTACGACCTCCGTCATTTCGGTGCGGAAGAGGTGGAACGGCTGCGGCGGTTCCACCTCTTCCACGTACGCCCCCTTCACCTCCGGGTCGTCGACCTCGACCGCCCGGCCGCCGATCCGGATGTCCCCGCCGCCCATGCCGGTGCCCGGTCCCGGGTTCGCCTGCAGCGCGAACCTGGGGTCCCGGCGCAGGTCGAGGGCCTTCAGCGAGTCGGGCATCATGCCGAGCCACAACTCGCCTTTCAGGAAACGGACCTCCAGGCCGGTGGTGCGGGGGGAGCCGTCCCTGCGGAGGGTGGCGAGGACGTGGTGCGTGAAGGCGCCGAAGCGCCCCTCCGCGATCATGGCGAGTTCGGGTTCGGCGGTGCTGAAGTCTGCCCAGTTCATACGAGCCAGTCTCACGCCGATACCCGACATCTTCTGTCAGGTATCCGAGGCCAACCGACCGAGGCCAACCGACCGCGCTCACGCCGTGTACGGCACCGGTCTCACGTACCGCTCCCGCCCCGCCTCGTCCCGCACCGGTGTGCACCCGGCCTCCGTCAGCCGCCGGGCCAGCTTCGCGCGGCGGGCCGTGTTGACGCGGAGTGCGCCGAGCATGAACGCGGGCATCAGCACGGCGAGCGGCAGCAGAACTGCGTAGACGCCGGTCACCACCGCGAGCAGCAGGAACAGGGCCCCGAAGCCCCAGCCCATCGTCAGCAGCTGCTTGCGATTACCGGTCTCGACGAGACCGTCGTACGTGATGAGGATGCGGATCAGGTCGACGTCCGCCTCGGCCTCGGGAACCGGGGTGAGCGAGTTCAGGTACATGCCCGGCACCGGTCCACCCGCTCCCACCTGCGTGAAGGTGGCCGCGTTCGTCGCCGCGCGCTGCCGGGCCCACGGTTCGGGGTCGCGCACGAGACGGACGTGCAGCACCTTGTACCGACCGACGAGGCGGACGCCGGCGTAGCGGAAGCCGAAGCACTCGGCTACGTACACGAGCGCGCTCGAGGTCTTGAGCTCGGCGAGGGGGTGGACCAGATCGACCTGCTGCTGTGTGGCGAGCTGTCGCACGAGGCTGTCGAGATGGCGTTCGGCCTGACTCATGGAGGGCTCCGCGTGGCTGAAAGCTGCTGCTGAACTTCAGATTCCGCAGCACAGACCCACGAGACCCCGGAACGGTTGCACGCGTCTTCTTTACAGAACAGCTCTGTTCTCCTGCGCTGACCGACGGTAACTTCCGCCTCGTGAAGCAAACCAGTGCAGGAGGACCCATGCACGGCCCCACCCCACCCCTGCCGCTGCCCACCGACCGGCTGCAGTTCGCGATGCCGCCGATGCACGACTCGCTCGACGACGAACGCAGGCACCGCAAGGAACGGCTCGCGGGTGCGCTCCGGCTCTTCGGCCGGTCCGGATTCGAGGACGGGGTGTCGGGGCACATCACCGCCCGCGACCCGGAGTTCTCCGACTGTTTCTGGGTCAACCCGTTCGGGATGCCGTTCAAGCACGTCACCGTCAGCGACCTCGTACTGGCCAACCAGGACGGGCAGGTGATCGAGGGCCGCTACCACGTCAACCAGGCGGCGTTCACCGTGCACGCCCAGGTGCACGCCGCCCGCCCCGACGTCGTCGCGGTCGCCCACTGCCACTCGGTGCACGGCCGGGCCCTGTCCGCGCTCGGTGACCTGCTCGACCCCATCAGCCAGGAGAGCTGCGCCTTCTACGAGGACCACGCCCTGTACGACACGTACACGGGCGTCGCCGTCGACGCCGAGGAGGGCCGCCGCGTCGCGACCGCGCTCGGCTCCCACAAGGCGCTCGTCCTGCGCAACCACGGGCTGCTGACGGTCGGCGACTCGGTGGACGCGGCGGCCTGGTGGTTCCTGTCGATGGAGAAGTCCTGCCGGGTGCAGCTGATGGCGAAGGCGGCCGGCCGCCCGCTCCTCATCGACCACAAACTGGCGGTGGCGACCCGCGAACAGCTCGGCGGCGACCTGGTGGCCTGGATCAACTACCAGCCGCTGTGGCAGGACATCAGCCGCAGCGAACCGGATCTGCTCAGCTAGGAGCGGCGCGGTACCACCACTGGAACCCGCGTCGTCCGTGCCCGCGAGGCCGCGCTGCGGGCGACGGATGCGGCAGCCGCGCGGTCACCGCGGCCGCGACCAGCGCCGAGAGCACGTCGCGGCGGGTGTTCCCCCGCAGCCACTCCACCGGGAGCGGATCGCCGACGGCGATGATCCGCGGCCCGGTCGCCCGCTCGACCCGGTCCGAGGTGTCGGCCCAGTCGATGCGGACCTGGCTGCCGTCGAAGGCCCAGGTCCCGTCCCGCTGGATGATCTCGGCCATACCGAAATTCCCGCAGCCGGGTCAACACTGCGGTGCGATCTTCACCCGGGGAGACCACCTGCCGGACGCCGGCGACGTGGCGTAGGGCACAATTCGCTCTCGTCGCATGGGAGTTGCACGGCGGCGGCCGGCCTCCGTGGCGGGGGCCGCCGGCCGTGCCCCGGGTCGTGGGTCATGGGGAAGGGCGGGCGTCGGGCGTGGCGGTGCAGGAGGCGAGGCAGAGCGCGGAGACGGGCGCGCGCGGGGCTGCCCACGGGGGTGGCTGCACCTGCGGGGACTGCCCGCACGGGGCGCGTGAGGGGCATCGGCGGGCCGTGGCCGACTTCCTCCTCAAGCGCGACGGGTTCGCGGCCGGGCAGGGGCTGCCCGCGGCGGTGGCCCACTCCGCCTCCGCCTCCCGGCAGTGGGTCTCCGAGGAACTGACCCAGTCCGCCGAGGTCGTCGCCGAGCGCGGGCGCGCGGAGGGCGACGCCTGGCTCGCCAGGCTGTGGCTGCGCACGCTGTACGTCCTGTGGGCGGGTGTGTTCCTCCTGCTTCTGGTGGAGTCCCTGACCGCGGTCGGCGCGGGCTGGACGAGTGCCCGCACCGCCGGACTGCTCGCCGCGCTGGTGGTGGCCGGCGCGCTGACCGCGGCGTCGTGGTTCCACCGGGCGCGGGGCGGGGCGCTGGCCCCGGTGATCGGTGAGGACAACCGCCTCTCCACGTCCCGCGCCGTGGCGGCGGCCTGGGTGCTGTTCGTGGCGTACTCGGTCCTGGTCCTGGCGGGCCGCCTCGCGGCGGCCTCCGACCACGCCGAACGCGACGCGCTCCTGTCCGGGCTCGAACTGGCCCGCGGGGCGGGTGTGGTGACCGTCCTTGCCGTGGTGTGCGGCATCGCGGTCCTCGTCCGTCGCGTGGTCGGCCTGCGCGTCCTCGGCCAACGGCTGCAGAAGGTGCGCGCGCCCCGCCCGCGCTCGGCCGACCTGCTCACCGACGACTCCGGCCGGGGCACCTTCGCCGACATCCAGTACGCCGTGATCGGCTCCGTCGCCCTGCTCTTCGCCGCCGTACGCCTGGCCCGCCGCCCCGACCAGCTGCCCGACCTGCCCTGGGGCCTCGCGGTGGTGGTCCTGGTCTCGGCCGCGACCTACCTGGCCGGCAAGTACGCGGAGGGCGGCCGCCCGGTGATCCTCTCCGTCGTCCGCGCCCGCGAGGCCGGCGACCTGGACGGGCCGATCCGCACGGGCGACGACATCGAGATCCGCGGCGCCTGCTTCGTCCCGCCCGGCGCGCAGACCGCCGACCACCTCTCGCGGATGGTGGTCCGCGTCGGCGCGGTCGATGTCCACGTCCCCCTGATCCCCGTCACCGGCGGTTTCAGCAACCCCTCGGACACGGTTCTCACGGTGCCGGTCCCGGTGGACGTCGAGCCCGGCCGGGTGGAGGTACAGGTGATCACGGCGGCGGGCGTGGCCACCAACCGGTGCGTCGTCGAGATCACGGACTGACGGGACGGCGGGGCGCGGAGGCGACCGGGACGAAATCGGAAAAACCTCCGGGAGAGGGTTGAGCCGCTTCCGCTTGTCGTACGTATGGTCTGTTGAGGGGTCTCGGTACGGCGAGAGGCGGCTAGGAGCGATGACTCACAGTATTCGTACGGGCACGCACACCCCCTATCTGGAGGGCGATCGAGACTGGCGGGCCACCGCCACCCGCTACGCCCTCCTCCCGCTACGCGTCTTCCTGGGCGTCACCTTCACCTACGCGGGCCTGGACAAGCTCACCAACAGCGCCTTCATGAAGTCGGGCGGCTCCGGCTCGATCGGTGACACCATGCAGGCGGTCCGCAACTCCGCCGCCATCCCGGCCCTGGTCGACCTGGCCCTGAAGAACCCGGTCGGCTTCGGCTACGCCATCGCCTTCGGCGAACTGGCCGTCGGCATCGGCATCCTGGTCGGCCTGTTCGGACGGCTCGCCGCGCTCGGCGGCGCGCTGATCTCGCTCAGCCTGTGGCTGACGGTGAGCTGGGCCTCCACCCCGTACTACTACGGCAACGACCTCGCCTACCTGATGGCCTGGCTGCCCCTCGTCCTCGCAGGCACCCCCTACCTCTCCCTCGACGCGCTGCTGCGCTCGAGGCGACGGCAGCGGTCACTCCGGTAGGCGCCCGGCTCCGGCCGTGTTCCCGCGTCCGGAGCCGCGCCGGCCCCGGACGCGCCGGGCCACGACGCCCGTCGCACCCGCCAGGCACAGGCCGCCCACGACCAGGGGCAGCACCGCGAACCAGGGCGTGTCCCACAGGCCGCCCGCGTCGCCCGCGTAGGCGACGCCCGTCACGGTGACGAACAGGCCGGCGACCAGCCTCCCGGGCTGGAACTCATGACGCAGCACGGGTCACCTCCGCCTGTCCCGCACCGACCTGCAGATCGATGTCGAGCGTGCCGGCGTGGCCGCCGCCCGTCCTCGGTGTCAGCGTCACGTCCTTGTGCTTGCCCGGCGCCACGTCCACGTCCTTCTTGTCCTCGCCCGGCAACTGGATGTCGCCGACTCCCACGTCGATGCTCATCCGCACGGTCACGTCCGCAGGCACGATCACCCGCAGCCTGCCCGCACCCACCGCGGCCTCCGTCCGGAGCGTCCGGCCCT
This sequence comes from Streptomyces sp. NPDC058964, assembly GCF_042741275.1. Lineage (NCBI taxonomy): Bacteria > Bacillati > Actinomycetota > Actinomycetes > Kitasatosporales > Streptomycetaceae > Streptomyces > Streptomyces sp. NPDC058964. Next base: position 1,257 of record NZ_JBHYKH010000318.1, on the reverse strand, counting down.
CGGCGACCCGCACCCCGGTCAGGTCGAGGGTGCCCTCGCCCGTGCCGAGGTCGTACTTGCGCTGCACGTCCGCCGCCGACGCCGGCTTCCACGTCGTGCGCAGCCAGTGCGTGGTGATGTCCTTGGGCAGCGCCGACGCCCCGGCGAGCAGCGCGGCCGTCACGATCGCCAGGAACACCGACCCGGCGCCCGTACGTCCCAGACCGGCACTCACCGCGATCCCGAGGCCGAGGACGACGAGCGCGGCGGCGAGGCCGGCCTGCAGGCTGGTGCCCAGCGGGTGCCCCTCCCACGTCAGGCCCGTGCCCAGGCCGCCGGCCAGCAGGGCGAGCAGGAAGATCCAGCCGCCGATCCAGCGCGGACCGCGGGGCCGTGCCGGCGCGGTGTGCGGGACCCTCGTGCTCTCGCCGCCGCGGGAGTTGCCCGGACCGGCGTCGACGGCCGCCGCGATGTCCCGGTCGGGCGAGTCCCCGGGGCCCCACAGATATCCGGTGCCGCCGACGTGTGTGCCGTCCTTGACGATGGGGTCGCGCCACCAGGAGGGGTAGGAGGTGGGCACCGGCGGCGCCTGGGCCTCCGGCGGGGCGTCGGCCACCGCCTGCGCGGCAATGGGGCCTCCCCTGCTCGAGCGCAGCCGAGAGCTCGGGGAAGGGTCGGGGTCGGGGGCGCCGCGCCGCTGCGACCAGTAGCCGGCGCCGGCCAGCAGCAGGGAGAGGACGGCGGCGAACGTGAGCACCCCGCCGTTCTTCAGCATCGTCAGGAACACCCCGCAGCCGACCAGCGCGAACAGCACGGCCGCCAGGGCCTGTCCGTCGACCCGTCCGGTCAGCAGCTTGCGCAGCTCGTTCTCCTCCTCGTCCTCGTACGGCACGAAGAGCCAGGCGAACCCGTAGAAGATGAGGCCGATCCCGCCCGCCGCGGCGAGCACCGCGAGGGTGATCCGGTAGATCACGGGGTCCATGTCGGTGTGCCGCCCCAGCCCGGCGCACACCCCCGCGACCATCTTGTGGCGCCGGTCCCGGCGGAATCTGCGCGGGGCCTCGCCGCGCACACCCGGATCCTGGCCCGCGGCGGGCGCGGCATCCGCCCGCCCCGCGGGCGCGCGGGCGGGCGGGGGGGGGCGCGCGGGCCGGGGGGGGGCCCCGCGCCGCCGCCCCGGGCGGCCGCGCGCAGCAGCGCGTCGAGCACGGCGGGGTCCTGCTCGTGGGCCAGCAGGTGTTCGCGCAGCTCGTGGCGGAGCAGGCCGCGAGCCGAGGT
>NZ_JBHYKH010000317.1:8034-10383 GCF_042741275.1 Streptomyces sp. NPDC058964 | reverse complement strand
ACGAGACAGAGCCTGGAGCCCGGGCCCCCCCCCGCTGGGCCCCGATCTGGCAACCTGCGGGAACCACCCTCGCCAACGACGCCAACATAGGGAAGTTCGTCCGGGAACTTCACGCCCCGGCCCGGGAAGTCCACCCGACGCGGGCAGGGCTCACCGCGGGCGGCTCCGCCGCCGCGTGCCGGACTACCGGTCCGCGTGGAGGGCGAACCCGTAGTCCGGCCGAACTGGTTGGCCTTCGCGCCCGAGCCGCCGATGGCGCGTAGATAGAACGCATAGGTCACCGACTCGGTCTGCGCTGGTGTCAGGCACAGCTGCCAGCGGTTTTTGGACCGTTCGAAGCGCGCTGTGCGCACCCGCTCCGCCAAGCCCTCGGCCGACGGCACCCGCAGCCGCATTTCCAGGCTCAGGTAGACGCGCAGTGCCTCCGTCTCCGGCGGCCGCAGCTCGAGGCGAGCGGGTCTCCCCTTCGCCTACGTCGGGCCACCGTTTCCGTCGATGGAGTCCAGAAGCCGTGACGTCCCTTGGCCGTACCCCAGCGCGTACGGAGACCTCCGCTGCCCGTCTCCATCCGTGGCTGCCGGTCGTGACCACCCTGGCCACCCTCGCCACGGTGTTCGTCCTCGCCCTGACCGGCAACAGCACTGCGGCGGCGGCCGCCGCCGGCGGCGTGCAGATCACCATGCACATCCGGCGCTGATCCACGCCCGGGCGGCCTGCGGGGCGCCCGATCGTGCTCAAGCCGGTGCGCGGGATCTCCGAGGTCACGTCTGTTCCTCCCTGTCTGTGACCACAGTAGAGGGAGGCACTGGCAACGCCCCTGACCAGCTGTTTGCGCGTGCGTTTCCGCGCCCGCCGCATCCACCGACCACCTGGTCAGCGTGGGGCTGGTCTTCGACGCCCAGTGGCCCCTGTTGGGCCCAACGGGGGCGGTCCACGGCCTCGGGCGTGCTTGTGCGGTTCTCAACCGGGCCCTTCCGGCTTGGCGGCCTCCATGGGCAATTCCCCCTGCCCGACGGCTCCGTCATCCAGTGGCTCGACTCGGCGCGCTTTGAAGTTGAGGGGAGATGCGTCATCCACGCGTTGGGATTCCTGCCGCCACGCGGCCTGCTCCAGGACGTGCCGCACCGCCGACGATGCTGCCGAGCCAACCGAGAGCGAAGCCGGTGGGGATGGTGATGACGCCGGGTGCCGTGAGCGGGAACCGGTCGAGGTGCAGATGGGGGAATACGGCGGTCGGGGAACCGGAGATCTGGGGGGAGAACGTGATCAGAAGGAGAACCAGAGCGGTTGAGCCATACAGGACCCACAGAGCGCCGGTCCGGGTGAAGCGCGGCCAGAACAGGGCGTAGACCAGGACGGGGGTGATGGCCGAGGCAGCAATGGTGAGCGCGACCACGGAGAGGACCTCAAGGTTCCAGCTCTGCGCCGCGCATGCCAAGGCGATGGCCGACGTGCCGATGCCGGTGGCTGCCCACCGGGCCGCGCTGAGTTCGTCGGTGTCGGTAGTCCGGCCGCGGTGCAGGGCATGTGCGAACAGGTCGTGCGCAGCACTGGACGCTGCGGCGAGTGTGAGACCGGCGACGGTTGCCAGGGCGGTGATGAAGATGACGCAGGCAAGCAAGGCCAGGAGCAGGCCACTGGTGTCAAGTTCCCGGGCGAGCAGCAGGATGCTGGCGGCACCCGTGGAATCGGTGGCGAGGAGCTGCCGACGGCCGACGAGGGCGGAGGCGCCGAGCCCGATGAAGGCGGCCATGACGCAGATGGCGAAGCTCGCCGCAGTTGCCCAGCGCGCGGCGGAGCGTGCTGACTTGGGTGTGGGCGCGGCGTACAGACGCATGATCACGTGGGGGAGTCCGGCGGTGGAGAAGAGGACCGTCACGTGCAGACTGATCGCACTCCACATGCTCGTCGTGGTGTCACCGTCCAGGTTTCCCGGTAGCAGGTAGTGGGTGCCCAGCCCGCTGCCGGACATCGCCGCGTGCAGCAGCTCGCCGGCATCCCCGTGGAACCGGTACAGGACCCACATGGCCATGGCAGCCGTGAGCACCAGCAGGGCGACCGCTTTGACGATCTGGATCAGGCTCGTCGTGCGCATGCCTCCCGCGCCGGCATAGAAGACCATGAGGAGTCCGGTGCCCACGATGCACGCGGTGCCGGCGAACGTGTCACGGGGAAGACCGATCAGAAACGTCAGTACCCGGGCGACACCGTCCAATTGCACGACCAGGTAGGGAAGACAGACCGTGGGGGGGGGGCCCCCGCCGGGGGGCGCGGCCGCGGCCGGGGGGGCCGGGGGGGGGGGCGCCCGCCCCCCCCACGGTTGGGCGCGCCGCGCGCGCGGGGGGGCGC
>NZ_JBHYKH010000317.1:0-8024 GCF_042741275.1 Streptomyces sp. NPDC058964 | reverse complement strand
CCGCCCCCGCCGTGGCCGTCCTGACCGAGCGATGCGGCAAGCGGGAGGCGACCACGTCCCCGATCGTGTAGCGGCCTGCCCGGCGCAGGGGCTCGGCGAACCTCACCGCAAGCAAGGCGATTCCGGCTGTGGACGCGGTGACGGTCAGCAGGCCGTCGGCGCCGGCGAGCGCCACGGTACCGGTGGTGAACAGCATCGTGATGATGGAGAGGTAGCCACCGGCCATGGCCAGGCCGTTCTGCCGGTCGGTGAGGGCTTGGCGCCCTGTGTAGAAGCCGGCTGTCGCCTCGTCGCCCCCGGCGCCCGCGAGCAGGCACAGGAACAGGCACATGATGAGCGAGGCGGTGAGGAGGACGATGATGAGGGTGCTGTGGCCGAGCGTGATCATGTCATGACGGCTTTCGGTGCGGGTGTCCTGGTAGTGGCATGCCAGGGCACCGGCTCGGCCGGTGCCCCCTGCAGACGTCTGGAAGAGCCACAGCCTCGGATCGAGGACGGCCGGCTGGGGGCCCGACGCTGGTGGTCAGCCATGACGTGGAAGACCTGCGAGGTCTCTTCTTGCGGCTGGGTGAGACTGGTGTCGTACGGAGCCCATGCTCTGGTGGGAGCGGTTGGCCACCGGAAGTGGTCGGAGTCATGAGGCGCGCAGCGGAGGCCGGCTCGTCGAAGATCGTTCGGGAGCGCGTCCTGTAACGGAACACCGTGTGTCCCGGTGTTGACACCCTCGCGATCTACGGCGGCCCCGTCAATGTTGGCCGCCTCCATGTCGCCGCGCCTGGACATGGAGATCGGCTCCGGTACCGGTAGTGCGGCGCAGCCCTTGGGCCGATGTCGTTCTTGGCCCCCGAGGAGGCGTACCGCTCCTTGAAACGGGCCGCCTGCCGAGGATTGATTGCATAGACCTGGTAGCCGGAGGCGATCAGGGCCTGCACCCACGAGCCCCGGTCGGTCTCGATCCCGACGACCACCGCCCCCGGATCCAGCTCCCCGCCGTAGCGGGCGATCAGTTCGTGGAGCCTGGCGATGCCCGCCACGCCTTCGGGCAGGTTGTGGTGGCCAGCTTGCGGCCGGCCTCGTCCTGGAGCTCGACATCATGGTGATCTTCGGCCCAGCCGTCACCGATCAGCACCAACAAGCCCTCCCCGTAGCTCCCATTAGGCGACGTTGACCCTTGTGACGAGGGTGCACAAGCGAAGATCGGCGCTGTGTTTGTTCCGCCAGATGATGTACCGGCAGCTCATGCTGCCCTCCTCCTTGCGGCCCGCGTGATCAGTGCCGTCCAGCGTGAAGTAGCGAAGGGCGGAGAACTGGGCCTCGATGCGGTTCAGCCAAGGGCTGTTGGTCGGCGTAGAGGCGAGTTCGACTTTGTCGGCCGCAGCCCAGTCGCCGACCCGGGTGTCCTTCTCCGTGGACAGGTGCGGAGAGAAGTTGTCGAGCACGATCGCGATCCGGATGCGCGGCGGGTAAAGGCTGCTGACTTCGGGTTCGTCGTCTTCGGGTATGACCTCGCCCTCGGGGATCGTGTAGAGGTGCTCGACCCGGGCCTTCTTGGTTGCATCGTCCGCGTCACGGGAGGTCTTCCAGTTTCAGCACGCCGCCCGCGCACGCGGCGCGATGCCGGCACCCGCCGCGGCGGGTGCGACGGCCATGAGTAGGGTGGTGGCATGTACACACGGGGGCGCAGACTCAGATTCACAGCGGTGTCGGCGATGGTCGTACTGACCCTGACCGGGTTCTCGTCGGGCCATGGTCACGGGAGCCGCAGCCGTCACAGCGGTGGCGGGGGCGGTTGCAGCAGCTCCAGTCAGGACCACGACAGTTCGTCGACGTCGGGCAGTGGTGGCTCGCACGTCAGCGGCTCGTCCGGCAGTGACGCGTACGACTCCGGGACGAGTACCGGTGGCAGCGGCGGCGGTACGTACCGCTCACGGCCCACCGACCGTTCCACCCCCACGGCGTCCTCCTCCGGCGACACCGCCCGGCCCTTGAAGGACGGCACCGCCGTGCTCATACACTGCGCGAGCACGGACGACCCGTACGCGACCGTCGAGGTCAGGAATCCGAACGGACGCGAGGGCCTATTCACCGTGAGGGTCAGCTTCAAGGACGAGCACGGCTTCACCATGATCGACACTTCCGATCAGGTGTCGGTGTCTGCGAAGGACAAAGCAACCCTCCGGGTCCCCGTTGCCAGCGCGGGACGCGTGGACGAGATCGATCACTGCGAGGTCAATCCACGGGCCACTGCCGACCGGTGACGGCCCGCGAAGCTCACCACGTCCGGAAACCGCCCGGGAGCCGCGCGACCACCCCCTCCGCCTGCCGGTCCCCGGCAGATTACTTCGTGGACGCGCTCGAGGAACCAGAGCGGGACGTTGAGGGGCTTGGGGCGCGGGCGGCAGCCACAACGTGCGACACCACCCGCTACGGCACGGCCGGAGCCCAGGTTCGATCTTGAACGTACTTCCGGCCGGGCAGACCCTAATTCGTTGAGAGCGGCGCCGGTTGGCTTCTCGAAGTCGAGCGGGCTGTTCGACAGCGGGACCGTCACGCCATTCTGGACCTCGGCCATGAGGCCTTCACTGAGAGTGGCGGGCGGCCCGCTTCGCTTAGCACCCCTGACGGAATGCCCCCGTGCTGCCTTCCGTTTCCTGGTGGCTCGGTCCGGCCGCGTATGCCAGCGGAGGTGCGATCGCCTGGGCGTCCGCTCCCTCACCGACCCACAGGGCGATGAACAGCGCGGCAGTCGCTTCCAGGAGTACCGCACGTTCGAGACCGCCGCCGGCCACGGGTTCACAACCCACGTCCCGCACCAACTCACGCACGCGCGCGAGGGCCCTCTCGTCGTCCCCGCAGACCGGAACAGCCAGTGGCCGCCCGTCGAAGACGGGCGGCCGCATGCGCCACACGTCTTCGTGGCAGAGGTTGAAAGCCTTGACCACGTGGGCTCCCGGTGCCGCCGCGGCAAGTTGCTGCGCGGCTGAGGGACCTCCTTCCGTCAGCAGCCGGAAGCCCTGTCCGACCGGGTTGGAGCAGTCGAGCAGCGCCTTGCCCTCCAGGGCCGCGTGCAGGTCCCGTGCCACGTCTACTCCTGCCCCGAAGGGCAGCGCGGCCAACACCACCTCCTGAGCGGACTCGGCCGCCGCGCGCAGGCCGGCATGCTTCGCGCCGCCTCCGATGCGCGTCGCGAGCCGCTCCGCCTTGTGCGGGTCCCGTCCCCCGATGATCACCTCGTGCCCGGCCTGCACCCAGTGGGTGGCGAGAGCGTCGGCCATGTTGCCCGTGCCCAGTACACCGATTCTCATCATGCGGTCCCTTTCCGTGCCTGCTTCGACCGTTCACACCGACGCTAGAAGGCCGTTAGGGCACCATTTGGTACGTGACGACCGACGCCTTCCTCGCCGACTGCCGTGCCCGCCTCGCCTTCGACCTGCTCTCCAACACCTGGAATGCCGTGGTGCTCTGGGCGCTGCGGGACGGCCCCAGGCGCCCGGTCGAACTACGGGAGCGGATCGGGGGCATCAGCTCCAAGGTCCTTACCGAGACTCTGCGCCGGCTGCAGTTCAACGGGCTGGTCGATCGGCAGGCACACCCCGACGTACCATCACGGGTCGAGTACCAACTCACCGCTCTGGGCCGGACTTTGCTGGCGCCCATCGACGCCGTGGGCGCATGGGCCTTCGAGCACGGCGATGAGGTTATGGCAGCCCAGGAAGCAGCATGCGAGAGCGGCTTCGTCGCCTTCGCCGAGGACGGCGTCGAGAACGACGCGGAGGACCCCAAGTGACCGCCACCATCGCTTACGACCGTACCGTCTCGAACCTCATCGACGAGCTGAGCGCGACCGGCCACGTCACCCGCAACTCCCTTGCTGCCTGGACCAGGGCCGAAGCAGGTCGAGGGCCGACCGTGGGTGCCGGACCGGCAGGCTCTGTGCGGAATCCTGTTCGTCCTGCACACCGGCATCCAGGGGATTACCTGTCCCAGGAGCTGGGCTTCGGCTCGGGCGTGCCGTGCCGGCGGCGCCTGGCCGCGTGGAACGAGGCCGGCGTGTGGGACCAACTGCCTGCACTGCTGCTGGAGAAGCTGCGCTCTGCTGCAGCCGCTCAGCATGCTCTCGACGAGGCCAGCCCGATCCACTCTGCCTGGTCGCCTCCCGGCTCAACGTCCTGTTGAATTCTACCCGGCCCTACCGCAGCGCCGCGGTGGACAAGGTCCGCACCCTGCGGGGGATCCTGCCATGTGACAACCGGCCAACGAGACTGCTCAGGCTGTGACTTATCGCCCTGTCTGCCATGCTGGTCGAGGAACGGTGGCGGTCGGCTGGCCCGGTCGGGAGCCGCCTGGGACGGGGGCGGCGGCATGCTGAGGAAGAACACGGAGAACACAGAGAACGCCGACGGGTGCGACGGCGACCGTTCGGCGCAGGCGTTTGGCCTACCAGGCGCACCGCCCGGCGCGGTACGGCCCGCAGCGCCCCGGCAATCGCCCGCATGGGGCAGGTTTCTTACCGTCAGCGCGTGGCCGACTGGTGCCGTCGGCGCGATCCTGGCACTCGCGGCCGTGCACCGCTGGCAGGAGACGAGGCTGTCGGAAGGGGCCGTCCTTGCCGACCCACACCCGAAGTGGTGGTACCTGGCTGCGGCCCTGGCCGGCGTGGTCGTCGTCGGAACAGTCCTGGTTACCATTTGCCGGACGGTCATTCTGCGCAGACCACCGGACAGGAGGGCGTTCGTCCCCGCGCAGCTGTTCCTGGCGATCGCCGCTTTCGACTCGATCAGCAGGAACTCGGCGGACGGCTCCTCGGTACCCTGGTGGGACTTCGACCTCTTGGTCCCCCTGGTCTCGGCGTCCGGATGCACATTGCTGTCCGGCGCCCGGCAGCTTGCCGTACTCGGGCGGCAGCACCTTAGCGACATCATCCAGTCGCCCAAGGATCTGCAAAGCGGCTCGTACTCCCTCTACTTGAGGTCCTTCGAGGACGACCTGCGGCGCACCGCGCTCGAGGAGACCGAGTTCAGAGCCCCGGGACCGGGGGCCGTTCTGCCGGACTTCCGCCTGTCCGGTCGTACGGAGGAGGAGCAGCTCGCCGAGGCGCTGAAGCCCGTGGCACCGATGGTGGCCGTGGGCCGCCCCGGAGAGGCGCTCCCCCTGGTCGGGGCCCGGCGGCTGTATCTGCCGATTGACGACTGGCAGGACACCGTGCGCGATCTGATGCTGCGGGCCCGGCTGGTGGTCATCGCGGTCGGCCCGGGTCCCGGACTACTGTGGGAACTCACGGAGGCGGTGCGGCTGCTTCCTGCACGACGTCTCGTGCTTCTCGTCCCGGGCCGAGCGACGTACGAGCGGTTTCGCGCCGCGGCCGCCGCCGTCCTCACCGAAGCGACCGGAAGACCCGCAGGGGATGCAGCCGGTGACTCCTGGTCACCTCCGGCGCTGCCGCCCTATCCGGAGGGAGAGCCGGCCAGCAGCCTCTCGCTGAAAGGCGCGGTCTACTTCGACGACGATGGGAGCCCGCACTTCGTCTTCTTCGGCAGCGGCAAGGGCCGGGTCGGGCACCGCGACCGGGTGTTGGTGTCGGTGGGGAAGCGGCTGGGTCCGGTTCTCGACCGGCTTCCGGTGTGGGAGTCCGGGTGCCACCCAGACGGTTCGACGCCCGGTGAACGGGGGCGCAAAGAATGAGCGGGAACCCGTACTTCCTGCGGGACAGGCAACTGTCACCGCGTGGTGCGCAGCGGCGGGCCAGGGGGCGGGTGCTGATCTGCGCCGGGTGGACCTTGCGGATCACCGGCATGGTGCTGGGCCTGCTGGGCTTCCTGGTCTTCAAATCCAGCTTCGAGAGCGATCACTGGAACTCCATCGGCAGCACGCCCTGGTGGTGGCGTCTGCTGGGCGCGGTTGTGGCCTTCGCGGCCGGATTGACGGCCTTTCTCACCGGTCGGTTCGTCGTGGTACGCGGCAAGCAGCACACCGCCGACATCGTCGGGTCCGTCGACCGGCTGGCCGGCACCACCTACCTTCTGTACCTGCGCCCGTTCGCGAACGACTACCCGGACATGGCATCTCTGAACAACGACGTCCAGGGCGGCGGGGCCAACCTTGAGACCCTCTTTTTCATCTCCGGACTGACCCAGGAGGAGGCCCTGGTTCGCCGTTTCCAGCATCTCGGGCGAATCGTCGCGATCGGCAGGCCCGGGGAGGACCTGCCACTGCCCGGTGCGGCACGGGCGTACCTGCCTCTGAACGACTGGCAGGACACCGTGAGTGACCTGATCGCCAGCGCCCACGTGGTGCTGTTGTCGGCGGGCCCCGGCGCAGGCACGGTGTGGGAGTTCACCGAGGCGGTGCGCCTTCTGCCGCCCACCCGGCTGTTACTGCTGGCCTACTGCGACGCCGCGGCCTACAACCTTTTCCGTGAGGCTGTTGACGAGGAGTACACCCGGCGGTCACGTACGGAGCCGGGAGCGCCGCAGACCGGGCTGTGGCCACCGCTGCCCGACCTGCCCGACTACCCGCTGCCTGCTCGCCCGCAGCGGCCTCGCTGGCAGGTGGCGCTGAACGGCGGCCGCAAGCGGCTGCGCTGGGACTTCGTGCTGAAGGGGCTGGTCGCGTTCGGGCCAACCTGGAAGGCGACGTTCGTACGGTTCGATCCGACGACCCTTCCCCTGGTGAGCATCTGGACGCTGCACCGCCTGGTTAAGCGCCAACTCCGACCCATAACTGAGCAGTTGATGGCACTGAACCCGCGGAACTGATACGGCCGCAGCGGGTGTTCGGCCATCACGAACGTATGGCCAGCATCGACGAGCGCCTCTGGAACCAGGGCGTCAGCCCGTCGGACTTCTGCTAGGCCACCGGCAAGCACCAGGCCGCGATACTGGAGCAGTACAAGCTGTGCGGCGAAAGGTCGACCGGGTCAGTTCCCGGCGCAATCTCACCAACACCTTCTTCCTCACTCTCAACACTGCCGTCGTCGGCGTCCTCGCCGCCGTGTCCGGCACGGCCTGGCGGAACTCCTCGGCCTGGGTCCTGGTGGCAGGGCTGGTGATCCTGCTGCACCCAGTGCCTGGCCTGGTACTTGATGGTGCGCTCGTACCGGCAGCTCAACGCCGCCAAGTACGCGGTGATTGGTGCCTTCGAGGAGTCGATGAGAAGGGCGATCTCAAGAACTTCAAGTTCGTCGTCCCCGTTGTGTGGACTGGTCGAATCAGCCCCGCCGTGTCGCGGGATTCGCCATCCTGGTGACATGAGCCAAATCGGGGACGCGTTATGGAACACAGATATCAGGGCCGCAGACTATTCGGAGGTCAATGACCGCTACCGGCAGGCAATACTGGAGCAGTACAAGCTGTGCGTGGAGATGGCCGATCGGGTCAGCTCCCGGAGAAACCTGACCAACACCTTCTTCCTGTCCCTCAACAGCGCGGTCGTGGCGGTCGTCGCGGCGGTCTCCGGCGGTGTGGCAGCGGACGTCTCGATATGGCTGTCGGCCGCAGGACTGACGATCCTGCTCGCGCAGTGCACTGCGTGGTTCGTCATGGTCCGCTCGTACAGGCAGCTCAACAGCGCCAAGTACGCAGTGATCGGGGCCTTCGAGGAGCAGTTGCCCGCCTTTGCTTATTCCCGTGCGGAATGGGGAGCGCTCGGTGAGGGGCGTGACTGGCGCAAGTACATGCCGCTGACCCACGTCGAGCAGTGGGTGCCGGTCACCTTCGCTCTTGCCTACCTCCTCGGCTTCTACGGCGTCGTGGCCGCATGACCGCGCGCACCCTGCCCCTCGAACCTGCTTCGGGGCGTCGGGGTGCGCGCGGTAGCATCACGGCGAGCCGCGAGACGCGGTCGTGCTGAAAGGACGAGGACCGTGACGACCCTCGGGGTGACCGGGCACATGGACCTGACCGACGATACGGCGGACCTGGTCCGTAGCGTGTTGGTGGAGCTGTCGCGGGTGGATGCGGTCGTCTCTCTTGTGGGCGTCTGCTGCCTCGGTGAAGGCGGTGACTGCTTGTTCGCCGAAGCCGTCC
>NZ_JBHYKH010000316.1:9868-10399 GCF_042741275.1 Streptomyces sp. NPDC058964 | reverse complement strand
GCGGGGGGACTCCGGTTGTGGACCCTGGTCCGGGACGGGCCCGCGCGCGCCCGGCTGGCGTACGTCGGCATCGACAACCGGGCGGCGGGCGCCACGGCCGCCTACCTCGTGGGTCAGTGGCTCGGCGACCGCCCCGGCCACGTCCTCACCAGCCTCAGCAGCGGCTTCTTCCGCAACGAGGAGGAGCGCGAGATGGGCTTCCGCGGCACCATGCGGGCCCGGCACCCGAGGCGCACCCTGGTGGAGCTGACCGAGGGGCAGGGTCTGGACGCCACCCAGTACGAGCTCGTCCGGGCCGCCCTGGAACGCGACCCGGAGATACGGGCGGTCTACTCGATCGGCGGCGGCAACATCGCGACGCTGCGGGCCTTCGAGGACCTGGGCCGGGAGTGCGCCGTCTTCGTCGCCCACGACCTCGACCACGACAACACCCGGCTGCTGCGCGAGCACCGCCGGTCCGCGGTGCTCCACCACGACCGGCGCCACGACATGAGCGCGGCCTGCCGCCTGGTGATTGGCGCCCCCCGCGCG
>NZ_JBHYKH010000316.1:0-9858 GCF_042741275.1 Streptomyces sp. NPDC058964 | reverse complement strand
ACCCCCCCGGGGGGGGGCGCGCCCCCCGCGGGCGGGGGGTCACCCCCCCCCCCGCGCCCCCCCACCGGGGCGCCCCGGCCCGCGTGGGGGGGCCGCCCCCGGGCGCGATGCCGCCCGCGGGGCCCACCCCGCCGTCGGCGATCCACGTGGTCACCCCGCACAACATGCCCACGGCGCCGGCACACTGACCCACGCGCAGGTCGCTACGGCGTCGGCACGTCGACCCATGCGCCGGTCCGCGCGGAGCGCGTCATCGCGTCCAGTACGGCCGCGGTGCGCACGGCATCGACGAGGGTGGTGCCGGACGGCCGGCCCTCGGCGACCGAGCGCAGGAAGCGGTACGCCTCGATGACCTTCAGGTCGTCGTAGCCCATGGCGTTGGCCGCTCCCGGCTGGAACGCCCCGAACTCGCCGTCGCCGGGCCCGACGTACACCGTGCTGACGGGCTGGTCCTGGTAGCTGGTGCCGCGGCTGACCGCCAGCTCGTTCATCCGGCGGAAGTCCCACAGGACCGCGCCCCTGGTGCCGTGCACCTCGAAGCCGTAGTTGTTCTGCTCACCGACCGAGACCCGGCACGCCTCCAGGACACCACGGGCGCCGGAGGCGAAGCGCAGCAGGCAGTTGACGTAGTCCTCGTTCTCGACCGGACCGAGTTCGCCGCCCGCGGCGAGGGCGTGGCCCGCGGTGGCACCGGTGGGCCGGGCCCGCTCCGGTACGAAGACCGCGGTGTCGGCGGTCAGCGAGGCGATGTCGCCGAGCAGGAACCGGGCCAGGTCGACGCCGTGCGAGGCCAGGTCGCCGAGCACCCCGCTGCCGCCGCGCTTCCGTTCGTACCGCCAGGTCAGGGCGCCGTCGGGATGGGCCGCGTAGTCGCTGAACAGCCTGATCCGCACATGCGTCACGGTGCCGATGCCACCCGAGGCGATCAGGTCCCGGGCGGTCTCCACGGCGGGCGCGTTGCGGTAGTTGAAACCGACCGCGCCCTGCACGCCGGCCCCGGCCACCGCGTCGGCCACCGCGCGGGCGTCCTCGGCCGTCAGGCCCACCGGCTTCTCGATCCAGATGTGCTTGCCGGCCTCGGCCATGGCGACGCCGATCTCCCGGTGCAGGAAGTTCGGGGCGGTGATGCTGACCGCCCGCACGCGTGGATCCGCGGCCACCTCGCGCCAGTCCCGGGTCGTCGAGGCGAACCCGAACTGCGCCGCGGCCTCCTCCGCCCGGCCGGGCACCTCCTCGGCCACCGTCACCAGCCGCGGCCGCAGGGGGAGTTGAGGGTAGTGGTGCGCGACACGGGCGTACGCCTGGGTGTGCACCCGGCCCATCCAGCCGAATCCGACGACGGCGACACCGAGCGCATCCACCATGACAGCCCCTCTTTTGGACCGGTCCATTTCTTGTCCAGGTCACAGTGAGAGGAGAACACCGACGTGTCAAGCCCTTTGACAACCGCGCCCGGCGCGTGGAACGGTCCATGCCATGAAACCGCCGACGATCCGCGACGTGGCCGAGCGGGCCGGGGTGTCCAAGTCGCTGGTGTCGCTGGTGCTGCGCGACTCCGGGCAGGTGCGCCCCGAGAAGCGCGAGGCCGTGCTGCGGGCCGTGCGGGAGCTCGGCTACCGGCCGAACGCGGCCGCGCGCAGCCTGAGCGAGCAGCGCAGCCGCACGGTCGGAGTCCTCCTCAACGACCTGCGCAACCCGTGGTTCGTCGACCTCCTCGACGGTCTGAACTCGCTGCTCCGCGACAACGGTTTGCACATGCTGCTCGCCGACGCCCGCCTGAACCGCCGCACGGGCGACGGCCTCACCGGCCCCTTCCAGGACCTGGGCGTCGACGGACTGGTGGTGGTCGGCACCCTGCCCGACCCCAACGCCCTCGGCAGCGTCGCCGAGCGGATGCCGGTCGTCGTCGCGGGCGCCCGGGAGCCCGTACTGCCGGGTGTGGACGTCGTCGCGGGCGACGACGAGACCGGCGCGCGTCTCGTCACCGAGCACCTCATCGGGCTCGGCCACCGCCGCATCGCGCACATCGCGGGCTACGGCGCCGTCGGCGAGCTGCGCCGGCGCAGCTTCGAGGCGGCCATGCGGGCCCATGGGCTCGCCGCCGAGGCGCTGGTGGAGGCCGGCGACATGACCGAGGAGGGCGGCTACCGCACCACCGTGCGGCTCCTCAGCCGCCCGGACCGGCCCACCGCCCTCCTCGCCGTCAACGACATCACCTCCGTCGGCGCGCTGTCGGCGGCCGGCGAACTCGGACTGCGGGTGCCCCGGGACCTGTCGGTGACCGGCTACGACAACACGAGCATCGCCCGGCTGCGCCACGTCTGGCTGACCACGGTCGACACGGCCCCGTACGAGGTCGGCCGCCGCGCCGCCCGCTGCCTGCTCGACCGCTTCGAGGCACCCGGGGGAGCGGGCCGGGTCCACCTCGCCGCGCCGACGCTGGAGATCAGGGGCACCACGGGGGCGCCCCCGGGCCTCACAGATTGATCGCGTACGCCTTGCGCAGCGTCTCGTGCACCGTCCACGTCGTACGGTCGCCCTCGCGCAGCACGGCCATGTCGCCCGGCCCGACCTCCAGCACGGGCCCGTCCTCGACCTCGATCGTCGCCGAGCCGCTGATCACGACGAACAGCTCGTCCGCCTCGGTGTCGGTGACCACGCCCGGGGTGATCTGCCAGATCCCCCGGATGCGCCGGCCGTCCTTTGACTCCCAGACCACCTTTCCGGTCACCTCGGGCGACCCGGAGACGATCTGCTCCGGATCGAGCGGCTCGGGTTCGAGCTCGGCGTCGGGGATGTGGAGGGCGAAACTGTGCGTCATGCGGCGACCCTAGCGAGATCGTCGGCCCCGCCGCCGTCGACACAGTGTTCGGCATCGGGCCTGGTGGGAGGACACTTCGTCGGGCCCGGCGAAGTGGCGCCGCCGCCGCGCGCGGGTGATCGTGGGGACCATGGCTGACTCCACGGCTGCCGTCCGCGAGCACCACGGGCACGACACCCGCGAGACCGTCCTCTTCGGCGGTGTCTACGGCGCCGTCCTCGCCAGCTCGATGGTCGCCGCGCTCACCACGCACGGCCACACCTCCAGGGCCAGCCGCCGTTACGACGCCCTCTGGCTGCTGGTGACCGCGCTCGCCTCCGCCCTCGCGCACGGCTACGCCCACTACATCGCCGAGCGCGGACCGCGCCGCGGCTGGGACGTCCTGCGCGTCCTGGCCGACGAGTGGCCGCTGGTCGTGGCCGTGGCGCCCACGGTCCTCGTCCTCGCGGGGGCCGGCTGGGGCTGGTGGCCCGCGGGCGGCGTCGAGTACCCCGCGTTCGTCCTGAACATCTCCATCCTGTTCGTCCTGGGGCTGGTCACCGCCCGGCAGGCGACGCGGGCCTGGCCCGCCGCCGTGGTCATCGGCGTGGTGGACGCGCTGCTGGGCGTGGTCGTGGTCATCGCGAACGCGCTCATCAAGTAGCCCCTGGAGCAGCTCGTCGACCTTCGCCGGCTTCCCGGCGGTGCAGGCGTACCTGCCCGACGCGCGGCTCGCCATCGCGGTGTCCGCGACCGTCGGCCCCGAGGCGCCCGCGGGCAACACGGGCCATCGATCATCAACCGCATCGTGCATCGCGGCCGCCCCGGCCCGGACCGCCCGCTCGGTCTCGACCTCGGCCGGCCTCAGCGTCCGGTGCGCACGCCGTCCAGCGCGATGGCCAGCACACGGTCGCGCTGGGCGTCGTCCTCGAAGGCCGTCGCGGTGATGCCGGCAACCATCCGCAGCAAGTCACCGAAGTCCATGTCGGCCCGGGCCTCGCCCGCCTTCTGGGCCCGCTCCAGCAGCGGGCCGCCGGCCGTGTACATCGAGTCGCGGCAGGCCTGGAAGATCTGCGACTCGTCGTTGAGGGCCTCCCGCACGGCCCGTTTGGTGACCATGTAGCCCGTGAACCGGTCCAGCCAGGTGGTCAGCGCCTGCCACGGCGGCAGCTCTGCGACCTCCACCGCGGCCCGGCACAGCGCGTTCACCTCGTCCGCGTAGACGCTCTCGAAGAGATCGCGCCGGGTGGGGAAGTTCCGGTACAGGGTGCCGATGCCGACACCCGCGCGCCGGGCGACGTCCTCCAGGGAGGCCTCCGCCCCGTGCTCCGCGAACGCCTCGCGCGCTGCCGCGAGCAGTGCGTCGAAGTTGCGGGCGGCGTCCCTGCGGTGCGGTCGGCGCGACGCGACGATCTCGCTGACGGGGAGCGGCTGGGCCGTCACGGGTGCCTCCCGGGCGGAGTCGGTTGAAGCGGAGGTTGTCCTCCGATACAGTGGAGGGGTACCTCCACTTTAGCAGTGCGGAGGGTGTTCGCCGCGGGCAGACGTGTCTCCGCGGCGGTCCCGGACATCCCTGATTCCTCGAACACCCCCATTTCCTTCCTCGAACACCCCCGTTTCTCGCGCTCCGATTCGGAGAGGCTCCTCCATGCCCCGGAACTCCACCCGCCTGACCTTCACCGTCCTCGCGACCGGTGCGGGCGTGTTCTCCATGCTGCAGTCGCTGATCGCGCCGGCCCTGCCGACCGTCCAGCACGCGCTGCACGCCTCACAGTCCACCGCGACCTGGGTGATGACGGCGTATCTGCTGTCCGCCTCGGTCTTCACGCCGATACTCGGCCGGGCCGGCGACCTCGTCGGGAGGAAACGCACCCTCGTCGCCGTCCTGCTGGCCGTGCTGGCCGGTTGTCTGGTCGCCGCGCTGGCGCCGAACATCGGCGTCCTGATCGTCGCCCGGATCGTCCAGGGTGCCGGCGGCGCCCTGTTCCCGCTGTCCTTCGGCATCATCCGGGACGAGTTCGCCCCGGCCGAGGTGAGCCGCAGCATCAGCAACCTGTCCGCCGTGATCGCGGCCGGCGGCGGTGTCGGCATCGTGGCCGCCGGGCCCATCGTCTCCGCGCTCGACTACCGCTGGCTGTTCTGGATCCCGGTCGCCGTCGTCGCCGCCACCGTGGCGATCGCCGTCCGCTATGTGCCGGAGTCGCCCAACCGGACCCATGGAAGGGTCAGTTGGCCGGGCGCCGTGCTGCTGTCGGCCTGGCTCGTGGCCCTGCTCCTGCCGCTCAGTCAGGCCGGGCAGTGGGGCTGGGGCTCGGCCAGGGTGATCGGGCTGTTCGCCGCCGCCGTGGTGCTGTTCGCCGTGTGGCTGTCGGCCGAGTCCCGCTCCCGCACCCCGCTGATCGACCTGCGCGTGATGCGGCTGCCCGCCGTGTGGACCACCAACCTCGCCGCCCTGCTCTTCGGTGCGGGCATGTACGCGATCTGGTCCTTCCTCCCCGGGTTCCTGCAGACGCCCCGCTCGGCCGGCTACGGCTTCGGCGCGAGCGTCACCGAGTCCGGACTGCTCATGCTGCCCATGCTCCTCGCGATGTTCCTCGCCGGTGTGCTCGGCGGCCGGCTGACGCCCGTCCTGGGCGCCAAGGCGCAGCTCGCCACCGGCGCCGCGCTCGGCGCGCTCGCCCTCGGTTTCCTCGCCGTGTGGCACGACGAGCGGTGGCAGGTCGGCCTGGTCTCGGGAGTGTTCGGCCTCGGCATCGGACTCGCCTTCGCCTCGATGGCCAACCTCATCGTGGGCAGCGTGCCGCCCGAGCAGACCGGCGCGGCCACCGGCATGAACGCCAACATCCGCACCATCGGCGGATCCATCGGCGCCGCGCTCACCAGCGTCCTGGTCACCGGCCGCCTCCAGGAATCGGGCCTGCCCTACGCCTCCGGCTACACCCACGGCTTCACCCTGCTGGCACTGCTGTGCCTGGCCGCCGCAGGGGCCGCGCTCCTCGTCCCGGTCCGCCGCGGCCGTCCGGTCGGCCCCGTCACGGAGCGGGCGGCAGCGGCACCCGTACGCGTGCGGTAGGGTTGACCTGCGCGATCACACGGAACTCCGAGTGAGAGCGCGCCGGGACGTGGCGCAGCTTGGTAGCGCACTTGACTGGGGGTCAAGGGGTCGCAGGTTCAAATCCTGTCGTCCCGACTTGCTGAGACGCAGGTCAGGGGGATGTCGCACCGCCGACAGTGGTGCCACCCCCCCACCTACAAGAGGAACCTGCCCAGCCAGGTCTGGAATTCGGCTCAGCCGCGGGTGGCCACCCCGCCGCGCGGTGGCCCAGCAGACGGTGTGGGACGCACCTCGGCCAAGGCCTGCCGGACCGGGTCACGCACGACGTCACCGTCGGCTGTCAGCGGCCGACGCCGAAAGCCTGCCGCAGCGTCCGGCCGACCTGGTCGATCGCCGCCCGGGTGACGGGGCTGGCGGCAAGCGGGTTCTGCGCGGTGAACGAGTGGATCGCCCCCAGGTAGCGCACCGCCACGACCGGCACCCCGGCGTCGAGGAGCAGGCGCGCGTACGCCTCACCCTCGTCCCGCAGCACGTCCGCCTCGGCCGTGACCACCAACGCAGGCGGCAGTCCGGCCAGTTCGTCCCTCGTGGCCCGCAAGGGGGAGGCGGTGGACTCGCCTCGCACAGCGGTGTCCGGGGCGTAGTGGTCCCAGAACCACACCATCTGGGACCGGGTGAGGAAGGGGCCCTCGGCGAACTCGTCGTAGGAAGGCGTGTCCAGTCGGGCGTCCAGTGCCGGGTACAGCAGCACCTGGTGGACCAGCCGGGGGCCGCCGCGCCGCTTCGCCAGCAACGCGGTGACTGCGGCCAGATTGCCGCCCGCGCTGTCGCCCGCGACCGCGAGCCGCGTGCCGTCCAGACCGATGTCCGACCCGTGCGCGGCGATCCAGGCGGTGGCGGCGTAGGCCTCCTCGACAGCCACCGGATAGCGGGCCTCCGGGGAGCGGGTGTACTCCACGAAGACCACGGCCGCGCCGGCCGCATGAGCCAGGTCACGGGTGGCGCGGTCATAGGTGTTCCGGTCGCCCAGCACCCAGCCCCCGCCGTGGAAGTACATCACCGCGGGAAGCGTGCCGGCAGCCGGCTCCGGCCGGACGATACGCACCGGCACCTCGCCGCCGGGCCCGGCCGGAAGGCTCCGTTCGTCGATGTCCACGGGCGGCATCGGCACGTCCGCGGCCAGCTGCCCCGCCAGGTCACCGGCCCGGGCTTCCTCCGGGGTCTGGCGCTCCAGGGGCGGCGCGCCTTTGGCCTCCAGGTCGGCCAGGAAACGTTCGGCGAAGGGGTCGAGGCGTACGTGTGAACTGCTCAAGGTGGTCTCCTGCGGTTCGTGGGGGCCGGGTAGCGGTCGTGGGTGCCCGTGGTCCGGGGACCCGGCCGGGCCGGGGGCGATTGCTGCGGAGGAACGGAAGGCACGTCGAACGCCGGGTGAAGTTCCATCCGAGCAGACTGGCCCCGGAGCCGTACACCGCAAGACGCCCGATGGAGGTGGTGCGCAGGCCAGGGCGCGCGCCCGCGCCGGCGGGCGGGCCGCGTCATGCCGCCGGCCGCCGGCGTGTCCACCGGACCGCGCCGGGACGGAGGCGGGCCGGGACGATGCCCGGCCCGCCCCGTAACTGGCCGCGGTTGCCGTCAGCCGGTGGTGCGGGTCGTGCCCCGCGCCTCAGCCGGCGACATGGAAGGCGTCGATGAGCTTCTGGTCGATGGTGCTGCCGCCCTTGTCGGCGGCGGAGACACGCAGGGAGACCAACTGCCCCGGCCCGAGTATCCGCGCCTTGAGCACCACCGTGCCGGTGGAACCGCCGCGCCGGTGGACGTCCAGCTTGATCCAGTGTGCTCCGCCGTCGAGGGAGTACCAGGCGCGCGTCGAAGTGACCGGGCTGGGCGCGGCACCCTTGGCGCGGTGCACGGTCAGGGTCAGCGGCAGGTCCACGCCGGCCCTGGCGTGGTTCCACCCGTCGAGGCGGATGCCGTAGTCGACGTTCAGCAGCGGCAGGACCTCCGTCCGCCCGGCGCCGACCGGGGTGGTACGGACCTCCCAGTCGGTGGTCGACTCGATGCCCTGCGCCATGTCGCCGCTCAAGGAGACCCCACGCTCGAACTTCCAGGTCGTCGGCTTGTCCGGGATCCGGTCGTAGGCCATGCCCTGACCGCTGTAGAAGCGGTTGATGAGCTGCCCGTCGCGCCACATCGCCACGGAGACGAAGGCCCCGCGGTGATAGGCGGCCGGCCACCACAGCTGGGTCGTACCGGTCGTGTCGACCAGGTCCTGCGCGTTCATGTAGATCGCCTCGGACGTCTGCGCGCCCGACGCGGTCGACCTCAGCGGCCCGCCCCACACGCTCTCGTCGACGCGCCGCCCCTGGGCGTATGTGTGCGGGGCCTGCGCGAGAGCCGTCACGAGGTAGCCGTTGCTGCCCATGTGCCAGGTCTGACGCTGCCAGTTCAGGCCGGCAGTGACGTACTCGGTGCGCCTGACCGGCATGCTGACCGCGTCGCAGGCGTAGAACAGCGGGTGCGTGCCGTCCGAGGGCATGCGTGCCACGCAGTCGTGGTTGGTGTCGTCGGCCCAGCCCACCTGGCGGTAGTCCGCACGGACCCTGGCCAGCCGGTGTACGTCGTCGTGACTGAGGACACGGGTGAGAGTGGCCGGGAAGGCGGGGGAGTTCCAGGCCAGTTCGTAGGCGGTCGTGGCCCGCGCGGGGTCGTCGGCGTGCCCGGCGTCGACGAGGTGGTGGTACTGAGTGGTGGTCAGTTTGCCCAGCGTCGCCACCGAGTCGTCGACCATGCCGGCGTACATGTCGAAGAAGCGCGCGTCGCCGTTCACCCAGCCGGCGACTTCCGCGAACTGCATCCAGTGCCCCTGGGGGGTGGTGCGCACGGTGTTGAGTGCCACCAGGTCGGGCGACGTCGCCTCGGGGACCTTCACCGACGCCGGATGCGCGCGGCGCGCATCGATGACGATCTTGGTGTCGGGTTCTGCGGTCTGTTCGGCCGAGACCATCGTCGCGGTCTCCAGGTGGCCGTTCGGCAGCATGCGCTCGGCGATACCGGTGACCGAGAAATGGCCGCCGCGCGGCAGCAGCAGCGTGCCACCGTCGGGTCCGAACGAGAACTCACCCCCCGCCTCGTCGTCGAGGACGGTCACCGCGCCCGCACCGCCGGTGGGGTTGCCCTCGCGGTCCAGTGCCTTGAACGGCACCCGGCACTGGTTGGGCGCGGCCTGGAAGCCGAAGGTGAGGTGGAGGGGCTCGCCGCCGGCTACCGGAGTGGCGTTGACCTGGCCCGAGTAGGAGCCGGCCGGGTCGCCACCGTGTCCGGCACCGTGTCCGGACGGCATGGCGCTCGGGTCGACGACGACGGTGACGTCGGCGGTCCCCCCTGCGGGGATGGTGACGGAGGACGCGTCGAGCCGCACCGAGCCCTCGGGGAGCGGGCCACCGGTGAGTACGCCCTCGCCCCGGAACACGTTCCCGCTCAGGTCCAGCTTGAAGGTGGCGTCGTCGGTGCCGGTGTTGCTGAGCCTGACCGTGCGGCTCAGCGGAGCGGTCGTGGTGCAGTCGATCAGCCCGAAGTCGAAGGTGGCCCGGTCGGGGACGACGCGCTGACCGAACGCGCCGGCCGCGTCGAGCCGGCCCGCGCCCATGCGGAACACGGGCTGTGGCTGGTCGCCCCTGGTGATCACGTCACTGCTCTCCTGCAGCAGTGCCTTGATCTGCGCGGCCGTCAGTTCCGGTCGCTCGGCGGCGAGAAGGGCGGCTGCCGCGGCGACATGCGGAGTGGCCATCGACGTACCGGAGAGCCTGGTGTAGTGGTCGTCGACCACCTGGCCGAGGCTGGTTCCGGCGGCGCGGTCCTGGACGATGCCGACGCCGGGTGCGGAGATGTCCGGCTTCAACGCGTAGTCGCCGGCCCGCGGGGCGCCCGGGGTGAATGAGGGAGATTTAGTAAAATGTTCGAGGCGAGGGATAAGCAATTTTATATTTAGGTTGTGGGGGGGTGG
>NZ_JBHYKH010000315.1:5464-10499 GCF_042741275.1 Streptomyces sp. NPDC058964 | reverse complement strand
TAGCGGGGCCGGCGCGCGGGCCGCAACACCCGCGGGCCGACCCCCCGCCCCACACTATGGGGAACCCCCGTGGCCGCTCCCCGCGCCCCCCAGCGGCTCCAGCTCCTGGGCGGCGCCGCACAGCGAGCACAGCCGTACGCCCTCCTTCTCGGCCGTTTTGGGTCGATCCCTATGGGCGCAATGGGTATTGGGTGTCCGTCGCGAGGAGTGAGGCGTGCCGACGGACTGACTGTGATCGGCGTATCTGGCCGGCTGAGCGGTGTTCGTCCTGGTGGGGTGGGCTGGCGCAGGGTGTGGGGGCGGTCGCGGATCGCTTCTGCGGTCGCTGACGGGTGGTTGGCCGCTTTGAGGGGTGGTGCTGTGCCGAATGTTGACTCTTTTGGAGGGTTTGTCAGTGCCCGCTGCTAGACCAATTCCTCGTACCCAGGCTGCAAGTGGCGGCCTGGGGCTGCCAGGAGGAGGACATGGTGGACAAGGCACCCGAGGGGTATCACGTGGTCCGGCGGCACTTTCGGCGCAACCCGCGGCCGAAGGGGAGGAAGCTCAGCGGCTGGATGATTGCCGGGCTGGTTGCCGTGGTGTGGTTATGGGGGCAGGTCTTTGGTTTCGGTGAATCGGCTTCCGGCAGCACGCCCGCGCCTGGGCCGTCGGCCACGATGTCGACGCCGGCACCGGCGGGGCGTTGATGGGCCGTACCGGGTTCCGGGTGCGGCGTCCACGTGGCCGGACCGAGCAGCTGGCTGCCGGTGCCGTGGTGGCGGCCGTGGGATGGGCGCTGACCCGGGCGGTGGTGGTGGCCGGCCAGGCTGTGGTGCGGTGGTGGCCGGCGCTCGCCGTGGTGGCGGCCGTGTTTGCGGGCTGGGGGCTGTGGCGTGCGGTGCAGGCGGGCCGCCGCCGGCGGGAGCAGGCCCGGCGGCTGGCCCGGCTTCGGCTGACTTTGGCGGAGCTTGATGTGCTGGGTGACCGGGAGTTCGAGTATGCGCTGCGTGATCTGCTGATCAGGGACGGGTGGACGGCGCGGCAGGTCGGTCGGGCAGGGGATCAGAGCGCGGACGTCATCGCCGAGCACACCCGATACGGGCGCCTGGTCGTCCAGGCCAAACACACCCGCGTCGGCGGCCGTGTCGGCTCGTCCGTGATGTACCAGCTCAAGGGAACAGCCGGTCCCGCCCACGGCGCGCATGCCGCCGTCGTTGTCACCAATGGGCACGTCACCCGCGATGCCAAGGAGTGGGGCCGGCGCCACCGCATCGGCTGGGTGGACAGGGATCGCCTGGCCCGGTGGGCCCAGGACGGCATCCCACTTGACCAGTTGCTGCGACTGCCGCCTTCACTCCGGCGCAGGGCCGGATTGCGGACTGCTACGGCAGTGGGGGAGGGGCATCGGTGAACGACATCGGCACTTCGTGAGCTATTTGCGCAATTAGTCGGAGTCGCTGAAGGACATGGGAAGTGTGTACAAGCGCTGTCCCGTAATTGATCACGGTCGTGCTTGCTGACCTGCCTGCTCTCGGTTCAGCCGGTGATGGTGAGGTTGTGGAGGCGGGCGATGCCGAGCATGGCGTGGTGGACGCCGTCGCCCTTGAGGCGGCAGTCGCGGAGGATCTTCCAGGTCTTCATGCGGGAGAAGGTGTGCTCGACGCGGGCGCGGACCTTGCGGTGGGAGGTGTTGTGTTCCTCTTTCCAGCTCGGGAGTCCGGCCTGGCCGGGTTCTCGGCGGTGAGGGATGATCAGGCCAGTGCCCCGGTAGCCGCCGTCAGTGTTCACGGTGGTCCGGCCGATGGCGTCCTTCACTCCGGACAACTCCCATGCCTTGCAGTCGCTGCGGTTCCCCGGGACCGGCCGGCCGACTGCGACGACCGGACAGGTGTCGGCGTCATGACGACCTGGTGGTTGGTGGAGTACCTGTAGTTCTTCGACTGCTCGGCGATCGTGTGGTCACCGGTGGGGACCAGGGTGCCGTCGACGATCAGCACGGTGTCCTTCCGGAACCTCGTGCGAGGCTGCAGGGCGCGCGGTGGCACGAGGTGGGCAATGATCCGGTCCGCGGCGGACTTGGAGACCCCGAACAGCGGGGCGAGCCGCCGCAAGGTGAGGTTCGTCCGCAGGTACGCGGCCACCAGCAAGACTCTGTCCTCCAGCGGCAGGCTCCAGGGGCGACCTCTGCGCACCAGATCGGTTCCCTCCCACCGCAACGCGGTCACGAGCTTCGTGAACTGTCGAGGGCTCAGCCCGGCGGAGGGGGCTATCCAGGAGGGTTCCGACGCCGTGGTCGCACCAGCCACGGCGAGATCGTCTCACCTTGATCATGCTCCAGGGCCCGCAGCCTCTGGCGGGACATATCTGGGTCGCCCGGCCGGATTCGGCGTGAGAGCCTCCTGCCCGTGGCTACTGAAACCGAGGTGGGAGAGCTGTTGCACCAGCGCGGCTGGCGGACGGCATTCACGGTCGCTGAAAGGGTGAATGCGTGGGCCGCCCTGGTGAGTGTCATCGAGCGCGGCTACGGCGACGACATCTACGAGTACACCAACGACCTCTACTGCCGAAACTGGCTACACGAGGCGTGGCTCCTGCTGGACGAGCACATCGTCCAGCTCTGGACCCCGCGGATCAAAGCTCTGGACGACCGCTACAAGGCCGCGACCGTCGACGACGACGGCCAAGCGCTCGACCAGTTTCACAGGCTGCCCGGCCCTGACCTGTGGTGGTGGCGGCGACACCCCCGCATCCTCACCGGAGACCTCGGGCGTTCGCTTCGCTCGGCCGGTGCCATCGGCACCGACGCTGACACAGCATGACCGCCCTCAGCCTCGTGGGTTACGGGACAGCTCTTGGCTGCAGAGAAGCCCAGTTCATGGTTGTGCTCCCCGCGCCCGCGGGGATGGTCCCGTGCAGAGCGTCGTCTTCGGCTTACAGCTGGTGTGCCGCCGAACGGCAGCACACCAGCCTGCCTGGAGAAAGGCTGGCCGCCCCAGCTGGTCCACAGGCTGGCGAAGGAGGTGATGGGCCTCAACGAGCAGATGCATCGGCCGAGATCCCGTTTGCAGCAGCTTTTCGGAATTGCGAGTGGGCGGAGGTAATTTCCTTCGGCCTACCGAGTGATTTTTCGATCCAGACCTCTGGTAAAAGGTTGCTCCGCGGACAAGATCGTCCTGAGGTGCGGCAGGGTGTCGCCGTACGAGTGCACGACCGCTCGCGATACCTGGAACTGCCGAGAGGTGACCGCCATGTCCTTCCTGGGGAAATCCCTTCGCGCTTTTCCCGCCGTCACCCTGGGAGTTGCACTTATGGGGATGACCGCCGGCCCCGGGCGAGCGGTTCCAGACGGGCACCAGAAAACACAGAAAACTGCCCGGGCTTCCGATAAGTGGCGCGAGACGGCCGTCCAGTACGCAGACGCCCACTGGAACTGGACCACATGGGACGACACTACCCCCCGGGCGAAGGACGGCCAGGCACAGCCCTATTTCGAGTGCGCCGAGTTCGTCGCTCGCGCCCTTGCCGCGGGCGGCCTCGTCCCCGGACTGAAGCCGGATGATCCTCAGGACTCCTATTACCACTACAAGGCACCGAACGGCAAGGAATACGATCTCCTGCTGATCTCGGACGTCATCGGCTACCGAAGCCTCTACGACTTCATCATGGACTACGATCTCGGCGCGGACGTCGGTGACGACCCCGCCAAGGCTCAGCCCGGCGACGTGGTGGTCATCTTCAACTCGGACTACTCGAACAAGCTGCACACGGGTCTCGTGGCGCAAGAGGTGAAGGGCGACGCGGATTCGACCGTCGACGCCCACAACAAAGCGCACTACCGACGCACGTACCAGAAATTCGACGCGGACGGATACGCCCACGTCATCCATATCGATCCGGGTGTGATCAAATCACAGAAGCCCGCCGTTCAGCCGCCCTCCGACCCGGACCTCATCCGATCCCACGCCAGTCACACCCGCCCCTCCTAAGGGTTGTCCCGTAATGGCTGGCCGCAGTGGGACGATCTTGATGTGGCTGGTGTGATCACGGCGTCTGAGCCGTCATGGATAGGCCCGTCCACCGGCCTGAGCCCGCACTGTTTCCGTGCGCTGGTCACTGCGCTGCGCCGTGAAGGGGCTGATGCCGTGCGTCGAGGACGACCGTGGAGCCTGCCGCTGGAGGATCGGGTGTTGCTGGTCACGGCCTACTGGCGCACGAACTTGACGATGCGCCATCTGCCCCTGCTGTGCGGGATCTCGAAGTCCGCGGCTGACCGGATCATTGATCAGGTCAGCCCACTCCTCGCACTGCGCCCCCGGTTCCGCTTCGCCAAGGACACCGTGCTCATCGTGGACGGGACCTTGGTACCCACCCGCGACCACGCAATGGCCGAACAGTCCAAGAACTACCGGTATTCGACCCCCATCAGGTCGTCATCGATGCCGACACCCGCCTCGTCGTCCGGATTGGCCGACCGCTGCCGGGCAACCGCAATGACTGCAAGGCGTGGGAGGAATCGGGAGTCAAGGCCGCCATCGGCAAGACCACGACCATCGCCGACGGCGGCTATCCCGGCGCTGGAGTCGTCATGCCCCATCGTCGGCGGGCGGGCGAGGAGCTGCCTGTCCGGCCGCAGGAACACAACCGTGCACACAAACAAGTCCGCGCCCGCGTCGAGCATGCCTTCGCCCGCATGAAGACCTGGAAGATTCTCCGCGACTGCCGCCTCAGGGGCGACGGCGTCCATCACGCGATGCTCGGCATCGCCCATCTGCACAACCTTGCGCGCAGCACGTGACCACACTCAACCGAAGCCATGCCCGTTCAAGATTCGCCGGGCAACATCTGGACCAGGCTTACCCCAGCTCCCTCGTCCACCCAGATGCGGGTAAGCACGGACCCTCCAGCAGTCGGCGGCCAGCGCGACCGATGCTTGGGCGGGCAGCCCGCCGCCGGGATACAGCGAGGGACCGGATTATCCGCAGCCGGTGCCGCGGCCGGGCGGGCCGGCGTCGGGCCCCGCCGGGGGACCCCCACCCGCCCCCGCCCGGGGAGCGCC
>NZ_JBHYKH010000315.1:3887-5454 GCF_042741275.1 Streptomyces sp. NPDC058964 | reverse complement strand
ACCGCAGCCGGGGCCGCGGCGGGCCGGTCCGGATTCGGCCCCCGAGGGCGAACCCACACCGGACCGGCGTGGTAACGGCCACTCCGGTGACGACCCGCCCTCACTCCAGGAGATTCACCGGTTCTTCGCGTGAGGGCGGATCATATGTAGGAGATCCCGGTCAGCACGAGCAGTGCGGCCGCGATGCCTCCGACGATCCAGGGCACGAAACCGCGGCCCAGTTCGGAGGTCATCAGCCCGAACTGGGGGCGCTGGGGATCGTAGATGACATCCACTCGCTGCCCGATTCCGGCCGGGGGGAACGTGTAGTTCTGGGTGGTGATGAGGTACTGCTTACCGTCGACCTCATACTGAAGTCGCAGAGCCACGGCGCCATCCTTGTCCTGGCCCTGGTTGACGCACAGAGCACGCACGGTAACTCCCCGGCGCCTGAGCGCCCCGTCGCGCCAGATGAACGTGAACGCCCCGCCCAGAACGGGGATTCCAAAGATCAGGACACCCGGTGCGTATTCACGCAGCCCGTCGAGCATGCTCCCAGCCCCCTCCACGAGTGCCGCCTCACGTCGGCCAGTTCATGACCTTAAGCCACTCACGGGCTAAGCGACCAGCAAATTCGTCAGGCGAAGCATCAGACGGAAGATCGTAAACATACTGGGCATATTTGGGCGATCTGGCAATGCGGCGAGGTGCCGTAGCTATCGTCGCGCGCCCGCCGGGAATTGCGGGACAGCCCTTAGTGCTCCAGTGTGACTTTGTGATTGCGTAGGGGGTGTCAGTGGCTCCCCTTACTGTGGCGGGCATGGGCTATGACGTGCACATCACCAGGCGTACGCCGTGGTGGGCGGATGCGGGCGAGCGGATCACGACGCAGGAGTGGGCGGCGGTCGTCGCTGCCGACCCGGAACTGGAGATGGTTCAGGTGGCCCGGGTTTCTCCGCGAGGCCAGGACGCGGTGTTGGAGTACCGGCGCGAGTGGCTGGCACAGATGGTCACCCATCCCGAGCGGGACACTCACGGCGCCTGGTTGGACTGGGGAGAGGGGCAGATCGTGGTGAAGTACCCGGATGATCTTCTTCTCAAGAAGATGCGGGAGATCGCCGGGGTGCTGGGGGCGCGCGTCCAGGGCGACGACTGCGAGTACTACGACGAGTGAACGTTGCCTGCCCGCAGCGGGAACGGCCATCGCGTGATCATCCGGGGCTGTGTGGACTCCTGAAGATCGTGCGGTGGCCGCGGGTCGTCATCTGCAGATACCGGGCAGGGGCCCGCATGGCGCGAGTCCTCGGCGTGTCCGTCAGCCGCAGCACGGTGCTGAGGCTGGTCGAAGCCTTGCCCGACCCGGAAGAGCCGGGCCCGCGCGTGGTTGGCGTCGATGAGTACGCGACCCGCAAATGCCGTCACTACGGGACCGTCCTGGTCGAGGTCGAAAGCCGTAGGCCGGTGGACCTACTGCCCGACCGGGAAGCCTCCAGCCTGGCCGCGTGGGGCGCGGATCGGCCCACGGGGGTGAGTTGCCGATCCCGTACATGGTCTTGGTCAACGTGCGGGGAGTGAAAAAATTTATTTT
>NZ_JBHYKH010000315.1:464-3877 GCF_042741275.1 Streptomyces sp. NPDC058964 | reverse complement strand
GGTCGAACGCGGTTGGCCGTTGCCACATCGGCCCCCCCGGGACCCCCCCCCCCGGGCCGTTGGGCGCGCTCCGCCCCCCACGGTGGAGAGAGCCAGAGCCAGAACAGGTTCTGGCTCAGCTTCCGTGCAGAGAAAACTGTGAGTGTCGGTTGTGCCTGTCCGGTCGCGTGCGAAGTCGCCCGAAAATGAGCCGCGGTCACGGTGGTTGGGCTGACAGCTCGGGGCCGTGGAAGGGGTCGTGCTCCGGCTGGAAAAGCTGTCGTTCCCGTTGATCGCGAACGTCGCGGTGCTGGCGGTGGACGTGAATATCGAGATAGTGCGCGTTGACGTGCATCGCGCCACGGCCGGCGCTGCCTGCCCGGGATGCGAGGCTTGGTCGACCTCGGCTCACAGCTACTACCGGCGGTTTCCCGCCGACGTACCGATCGTCGGACGGAGCGTCGTACTCCAGCTCCGGGTCCGGCGGTTTTGTTGCGGGAACGCCATGTGGCCGCGCCTGGCCTTCGTGGAGCAGATACTCGGCCTGACTCGCGGATACGGCCAGCGCACCGAGCGACTGCGTTCAACCTTGGCTGCCGTCGGCCTCGCCCTGGTCGGCCGCGTCGGCGCCCGGCTGGCTGCCGCCCTCGCCTCGAGCCGTCACCGGATGGATCCTGCGTCACCCGGAAACCCTCACCGAGACCGAGCAGCTCCAGCGCACGGCCGTTCGAACCGCACTGCCCCGAACAGGACGCCCTTACTCGCCATGTCCGACCCTTCGCGTCCATGCTTACCAGCCGCCAGGGCGAGCGCCTGCCGGACTGGCTCGATGCCGTCCGACAGGACGATCTGCCCAGCCTCCGCACCCTTGCCGCGGGCATCGACCGCGACCGCGGTGCCGTCGTCGCCGGCTCACCTCGCCCTGGAACTCCGGAGTCGTCGAAGGCCACGTCAACCGGATCATTGTGTCGAGTCAGCGATGTCAAGCCGTGTGCTTGTGCATCACGTCGAGGTAGTGCCGATCACGGTGCGGCACGTGGTTGTCCCGCCTGGGCAGGCTGAAGACCGCGCAGACGTCAGCGGGCTGGGTGAGGATGCTCGACTGCTCGCCGAAGGTGAGAGTGCTGTTGACTGCATGCCGGCAGCCAGCGCCGTCGAGGGCGGCGATCAGCTCCTCGCGGAGGACAGTGGCCTCGAACGACTCGGAATCAGGAAGGACGAGCGGCGGCAGTTTGGCGGTCGAACCGGGCCAGAGGTTGATCCAGATTCCACGGACGGCCCGCTGAGTGACCACCAGCTGCAGCCCGTCCCAGGAGTAGGGGTAGCCGTCGATATCGGGCCCCTTCATGCGGTGGGCCGGGTGCGGGCGCCCCGGGCCGAGAAGGTCTTCAGCCTCATCCAGAGACATTCCGCAGTTCAGGGCACCGATCCGGCCAGTGCGGGAGAAGTCGACGAGTACGTCCATCAAGGTCACGACAGTGACTGTGACACTCTCCTGAGCCGGTTCGCACCTCGATATCAGCGCGGTGCCACGCTTGCACTGCTTTGCCGGACGGCGACGAGTGGCAGGAGGCGTACAGTGGCCGGCACGTCGAGTTCGCGTGGTGTCGGGCCTGCGGGCGTCGGAGTGCCGGCCAGCCGGTCGAGCAGGCGGTCCAGTGCTTCCTGGCCGTTGTCGACGGCCGCACGTTCGTCGGTGAGCGGGATCGCGGCAGCCGTTCTCTGCAAGTTGTCTTTGGCTTAGATGAGTTGAGCCTTGGTGGAGTCTTTCGGGGCATGGAAAGCGCAGCGAGCGCAGGCCATTGTGCTGGCACTGTTCGAAGAAGGTGTAGCTGCAGAAGCCGTGGCCGAGGTCGTAGTGCTGCCAGGGCTCCCCAGTTGCGGCGGCGCCGGAGGTGGCGGGGTCGCGGTCGGCGAGGACCTCGATGGTGCGGACGTTGCGGGAGAAGTACTGGGCGTCGGTGTATGCCCTGGTGAGGGTGTTGGGGGTGATCTTTGCGTAGTACTGCGTCGACTGCGGAGAGCGGCGTCCGAGCCAGGCCCCTGCAGCTCGAACCGGTCATCGGTTCCTTGGCGTTGTGAAGCTGGCTGGCGATCGTGGATCAGGCCCAGTGGCTGGTGATGTTCCCGCGGACGAAGCCGGGCTGGGAGGGCCTGGCAGCCTGCCAAGCTTCGATGGGCCTGGCCAAGGAGCGGGTCGACGGGCTTGGAGAACGCGGAGCCGGTCTTGTGGGTGGGGACGTCGAGCAGGCAGACCGCGTCGCGCGCCAGGACCTGCCGGAAGTCGCCTGCGATGGAGGTCCCGTCGTGCTGGCAGCGGATGCATCCCAGCCGAAGGCGGGCGATCTCGTCACTGCGCTGGCCGCTGAACAACCAGGTCAGCGCGACCGCGCGAACCAGCTCCAGCGGATAGAACAGCCCCGCCCGGTTCTGCGGAAGATCTGCGGTCGCCAGATTCAGTCCGGCCCACAGCAGCTTGGCCCAGATCTCGTCCGCAACCACGCTCCGGTCTGGGCCGAGCAGAGCGGCGATGCTGCGCGGGGTGGCCAGCGCGCGTTGGGCGTCGAACCGCCGGGGCAGACATTCCCACTCCTGGCAGTCTCGGAAGAACATCCGTAGCGCGGCGAGCTGGGTGGCCTTGGTCGATGCCTCCAGCGGCTTGCCGACACGGTCCTTCAGCCCGGCGGTGCCTTCTGAAGTCGCCGACCTTCATCCGGTCCAGGGCCGCGATCCAAATAGCGCAGCACTGCCGGGTCAAGGCGGCGGGATCGGAGTGTCCGGCGGCGAGCCAGCGGCCGACCTTGAGCAGGCTGGAGCGGATGCTGCCGCGAACGCGGGGCGTCAGCGTCGAGGTGCCGTGCCACCGCTCGGCCCACCGGACCCAGCTCTGCGGTCCGTCGGCTGCTTCCGCTGTGCGGCGGCCGGTGCCGGAGCTTGGCGGATCGCAGAACCCGAGGGCGGCCACCGCCTTCTGGAGGGCGTGCAGGGCGTTGAGACGCAGGTCGGGGATCATTTTGGCGCGGCGGATCCGTTCGAAGAGTGCGATGGTGAGGTCGTCGACGTGGGGGCTGCGGTTGAGTAGGAATACCTGGCAGGCGATCATCGGGAGGAGCTTGTCGTCGTCCTTGCCCGAACGTCTCCTCAGCCCCGGACTTTCTCGCCCGGTACGAACGATGGCTCGACCACATGGCCGCCGGACTGGACAACCGAGCCGTGGAACTCACCTCACCGCAGCTCCAGGCTCATCCACGTTGGTACCGACTCGCTTCGAAGGTCTGACTACAAGTGACCGCTCCACAGAAGTTGAGCCAGAACCACGGAACAGACAGCGCCTGGGCACGATGGGCAGCACCCGAAGCGCTGCGGAGATCGAACACTTCATGGCTTCGGCAGCGCGGCCCCAGGCGGGGTTGGGGGGGGCGCGGGCTAGACCG
>NZ_JBHYKH010000315.1:0-454 GCF_042741275.1 Streptomyces sp. NPDC058964 | reverse complement strand
TGGGCAGCACCGTTCGGGTGGCGGTTTTCCAAAATTTCTTGGTTTGGGACGCGCGGCCCGTGCCTTTTTGGCTGGGGCCGCGGCATAGCCGGCAGAGGAGCGCCGGGACCTGCCTTCGGCGAGCAGCATCCTGGCCAACACGGCTTACCGTCTGCCGGTGGCCTGACGGCCCGGTTTCACTTCAGGTGCCGGGCGAAGAACCGGGCCCCGGCATCGAGCTCGAACTGCGGGACGCCGGTGTGCCCACCGAGATTGGCGTGCAGGGTCTTCTCCTTGGAGCCGAAGGCGTCGAACAGGTCCAGGGCCGCCTGCCGGTCGTTCCCTTCGTCGTCCCACTGCAGCAGGACATGCAGCGGAACGGTGACCTGGCGGGCCTCCTCGAACATGGCGGCGGGCACGAGACTCCCTGCGAAGAGACCGGCGGCCACGATGCGCGGTTCGACCACCGCAAGGC
>NZ_JBHYKH010000314.1:0-10499 GCF_042741275.1 Streptomyces sp. NPDC058964 | reverse complement strand
CGTACAGACAGTGCACCGCCACCGGAACCGCCACCAGGAACGCCACCCGGCCCGACCAGCGGTGCAGCGCGGGCGCCCCGCGCGGCCCGGGCAGCTTCCCGTACATCATCAGCGCCGAGACGAGCTGGACCACGGCGAAGAAGACCGCGGTGGTCGCCAGCCACGACTTCACGGCACCCGTGCTGCTGAACCCGGCGAGATTGAAGGAGGTGCCCGCCGGGTGGTGGACCTTGCCGTACACACCGAGGCCGACCGCCACGGCGGCGGCGACCAGCGCCGGGACGAGGTAGCGGGCCGGGTGCGAGCGGGCGTCGGGCGAGGGGAAGCCCTGCGTGGCGGCGTTCGGGTCGACGGTCATGATCGGCTCCCTCGGATCACGGGGTCAGGGGGTCACGGGACGTGCCGTAAGCCGCTCGCCGTCGACCGTGACCGCGCCGGTCGCCGGCTCGATGCGGGGCGCGGGCCCGGCCTTGCCGTCGCGGCTGAGGATGCCCACCTGCCGGCCGTCGGGCAGCACGATCCAGCCGCCGTCCACCTTCGCGCCGCGCACGCTGGCCGTCGCCCGGTAGAGCCCTGACGGCTTGACCGCCTTGGCCGCGGTGAAGGCGTAGTGCCCGCCGTCGATGCCGACCGTGCCGCGGATCCGCTCGCCCTCCTGGATCCTGCCGTCGAGCTCGGCGCCGTCGCGTCCCGTCAGCCGCATGCTGCCGTCGCCCTCGACGTCGCCCTTCAGCCACGACTCCTTCCTGTGGCCGTCACAGAAGTACGCGATCGCCCTCCCGCGGCGGATCGTCACGGCGACCGAGGACGAGTCGTCGTCCGTGCGGCCCGCGTAGGAGGCGTCGGCGGTCGGCAGCCGTGACGCGGTGGGAGTGGGTGACTTCACGGCCGCGGTCGGCCTGGTGGCCGGCGGCTCCTTGCGTGTGGACGCCGCGTTCTTGGTCCCGTTCGTCGCATTGAGCGTCAACATGAACAGGCCGAGCAGCAGACCCGCGAGCAGGGTCAGCAAAGGTCCGGGTCGCTTCATGACAAGCCTCCCCCGAGGCGGGCTTCCTGTCATGAGAGCGGACCGGTGCCCCCGGCGTAAAGAGGCGCACGGGGGTGTTCTCACACCAAGTAGCGGAATAGGGCGATCTGGGTGACATTGGGACGGTTCCCCGCACGCCGTGACCGTCTCAGCGGGCGGGCGCGGAACACCGGCCCGGCCCGCCCTGACTAGGCTGGCCGGACCAAGAGCCGATACGCATCTCAGCAAGGAGCAGCGCCGTGGCGGTACGAGCGGTCCGGGGCGCCGTCCAACTGGAGCGGGACGAGGCCGGGCACATGGACGAGCAGGTCGGGGCCCTGCTCACCGCCATCCTGGACCGCAACGGGCTGACCGTGGACGACCTGATCAGCATCTGGTTCACGGCCACCCCCGACCTGCACAGCGACTTCCCGGCGGCCGCCGCCCGCAAGCTCGGCATCGTCGACGTGCCGCTGATCTGCGCCCAGGAACTGGACATCGAGGGCGCCATGCCCCGCGTCGTGCGGGTCCTCGCGCACATCGAGTCGGACCGGCCCCGCGCCGGCATCGCCCATGTCTACCTCGGCGCGGCCGCCGCCCTGCGCAAGGACATCGCCCAGTGAGGACCGCACTCGTCATCGGCACCGGGCTCATCGGTACGTCCGTCGCGCTCGCCCTGTCCCAGCGGGGCGTGGCCGTCCACCTCGACGACCACGACCCCGAGCAGGCGCGTACGGCGGCGGCGCTGGGCGCCGGCACGGACGAGGCCCCGGAGGGTCCCGTCGACCTCGCGATCGTCGCCGCCCCGCCCGCGCACGTGTCAGCCGTCCTCGCGGACGCGGTCAGCCGGGGTGTGGCCCGCGGCTACATCGACGTGGCCAGCGTCAAGGGCGGCCCGCGCCGCGAGCTGGAGGCGCTGGGCCTCGATCTGTCCTCTTACATCGGCACGCACCCCATGTCGGGCCGTGAGAAGTCGGGGCCGCTGGCCGCCACCGGTGACCTCTTCGAGGGCCGCCCCTGGGTGCTGACGCCCACCCGGGACACGGACACCGAGGTGCTGAACCTCGCCCTGGAACTGGTCTCGCACTGCCGGGCGGTGCCGGTCGTCATGGACGCCGACGCCCACGACCGCGCCGTCGCCCTGGTCTCCCACATGCCCCACCTGGTCTCCAGCATGGTCGCCGCGCGCCTGGAGCACGCCGAGGAGGCGGCCGTACGGCTGTGCGGCCAGGGCATCCGGGACGTGACCCGGATCGCGGCCTCCGACCCCCGGATGTGGATCGACATCCTGTCCGCGAACCCCGGTCCGGTCGCCGACCTGCTCGCCGACGTCTCCGCCGACCTCGACGAGACCGTCCGTGCGCTGCGCGCCCTGCAGTCCTCCGACGAGGCCAAGCGGCAGGAGGGCAGCGCCGGGATCGAGGACGTGCTGCGGCGCGGCAACGCGGGGCAGGTCCGGGTACCCGGCAAGCACGGAACCGCGCCGCGGGTCTACGAGACGGTCGCCGTGCTCATCGACGACCAGCCGGGCCAGCTGGCCCGCATCTTCGCCGACGCCGGGCGGGCCGGGGTCAACATCGAGGACGTCCGCATCGAGCACGCGACGGGGCAGCAGGCCGGTCTGGTGCAGTTGATGGTGGAGCCGAAGGCGGCGGTGGCGCTGGCCGCTGCGTTGCGGGAGCGGGGCTGGGCGATCCGGCAGTAGGGCACCCGGCCCCGGTGGCCGTACCTGGGGGCAGCCGCCCCGAGCCCCCCGTTTCGGCCTGAACGGCCTCGTCCTCGAGCGCCGGACGGGCTGGGCGGAGCGGGCCGGAACGCGGGGGAGTCGTCTCTCGGCACCTCGCGCGTCCGGACGAGGGACGCGCACCCAGTAACCTTGTGCGGGGCGCCCTCGCGTCCCACACACCCACCACCCCGCACCAGGAAGGTGTCCCCCCGTGGAAAACGGTGCCGCCCGGACCGCCCAGCCCGTGATCGTCGCGATCGACGGCCCCTCCGGCACGGGCAAGTCGAGCACGTCGAAGGCCGTGGCCTCGAAGCTCGGCCTGAGCTACCTGGACACCGGGGCCCAGTACCGGGCGATCACCTGGTGGATGGTGAACAACGGCATCGACCTGGAGGACCCCTCCGCGATCGCCGCAGTCGCCGGAAAGCCGGAGATCGTCTCGGGCACCGACCCGGCCAACCCCACGATCACGGTCGACGGCACCGATGTCGCCGGCCCGATCCGCTCCCAGGACGTCACCTCCAGGGTCAGCGCGGTCAGCGCGGTGCCCGAGGTGCGCGCCCGGATCACCGAGCTGCAGCGCTCCCTGGCCGTCTCCGCCGAGGTCGGCATAGTGGTCGAGGGCCGTGACATCGGCACGACCGTGCTGCCGGACGCCGACCTGAAGATCTTCCTGACCGCCTCCGCGGAGGCCCGAGCCGCCCGCCGCAGCGGCGAGCTCAAGGGCGCGGACGTCAACGCCACCCGCGAGGCGCTGATCAAGCGTGACGCGGCCGACTCCAGCCGCAAGACCTCGCCGCTCGCCAAGGCGGACGACGCGGTCGAGGTGGACACCACCGACCTCACACTGCCGCAGGTCATCGAGTGCGTCGTCACCCTCGTCGAGGAGAAGCGGGCGGGGAAGTGACCGAGGCTCCGTCGGCGAGGGGCGCCGAGGTGGGGCGGCGCATCGGCGTCGGCCTCATGTACGGACTGTGGAAGCCGCGCGTGCTCGGCGCCTGGAGGGTGCCCGCGACCGGCCCGGCGATCTTCGCGGTCAACCACTCCCACAACATCGACGGCCCGATGGTCATGGGCGTGGCGCCCCGGCCGACGCACTTCCTCATCAAGAAGGAGGCGTTCGTCGGCCCGCTCGGCTCCTTCCTGACCGGCATCGGCCAGCTGAAGGTGGACCGCGAGACCACCGACCGTACGGCGATCGCGCGGGCGCTGGGCGTGCTGGAGGCCGGGGGAGTGCTCGGCATCTTCCCGGAGGGCACTCGCGGCGAGGGCGACTTCGCCTCGCTGCGCGCAGGGCTCGCGTACTTCGCGGTCCGCGGCGGAGCGCCCATCGTTCCGGTGGCCGTGCTGGGAAGTTCCGAGACGCGGAGCCGGTTGACCAAGGGGCTGCCCCCGCTGCGCTCCCGCGTCGACGTCGTCTTCGGCGACCCCTTCGAGGCGGGCGACGGCAGCGGACGACGTACGCGCAAGGCGCTGGACGAGGCGACCGAGCGCATCCAGAAGCAGCTCACCGCGCACCTGGAAAACGCCAGGCGCCTGACCGGGCGCTAGGCGACACTGAGTAGTGGATCACTCCTGACCGGGTGTTCCACCGATCACCACGATGAACGAGGTACGGACTTCATGAACGACGACATCCACTCCGAGGGCTCGCTCGGCGAGCACGACCACGGAGCGCTTGGCGACGCCGAGTACGCGGAGTTCATGGAGCTCGCCGCGGAAGAGGGCTTCGACATCGAGGACGTCGAGGGCGCCATCGAGGCGGCGGGCCACGGCCCGCTGCCCGTGCTCGCTGTCGTCGGCCGCCCGAATGTCGGCAAGTCGACCCTGGTGAACCGGATCATCGGCCGCCGTGAGGCGGTCGTCGAGGACAAGCCCGGCGTCACGCGCGACCGCGTGACCTACGAGGCCGAGTGGGCGGGCCGCCGCTTCAAGGTCGTCGACACCGGTGGCTGGGAGCAGGACGTCCTCGGCATCGACGCCTCCGTCGCCGCCCAGGCCGAGTACGCGATCGAGGCGGCCGACGCGGTCGTCTTCGTCGTCGACGCCAAGGTCGGCGCGACCGACACCGACGAGGCGGTCGTACGTCTGCTGCGCAAGGCCGGCAAGCCCGTGGTGCTGGCCGCCAACAAGGTCGACGGGCCGAGCGGCGAGGCCGACGCGGCCTACCTGTGGTCCCTCGGGCTCGGCGAGCCGCACCCGGTCTCCGCGCTGCACGGCCGCGGCACCGGCGACATGCTGGACGCCGTCCTCGAGGTGCTGCCGGACGCCCCCGAGCAGACCTTCGGCACCGCCGTCGGCGGCCCGCGCCGCATCGCGCTGATCGGCCGCCCGAACGTCGGCAAGTCCTCGCTGCTGAACAAGGTGGCGGGCGAGGAGCGGGTCGTCGTCAACGAACTCGCCGGCACCACCCGTGACCCGGTCGACGAGCTCATCGAACTCGGCGGTGTGACCTGGAAGTTCGTCGACACGGCCGGCATCCGCAAGCGCGTCCACCTGCAGCAGGGCGCCGACTACTACGCCTCGCTGCGCACCGCGGCCGCCGTCGAGAAGGCGGAGGTCGCCGTCGTCCTCATCGACGCCTCCGAGAACATCTCGGTGCAGGACCAGCGGATCATCACCATGGCCGTCGAGGCGGGCCGTGCCATGGTCATCGCCTACAACAAGTGGGACACCCTCGACGAGGAGCGCCGCTACTACCTCGAGCGCGAGATCGAGACCGAGCTCGCCCAGATCGCCTGGGCGCCGCGGGTCAACGTCTCCGCGCGCACCGGCCGGCACATGGAGAAGCTGGTCCCGGCGATCGAGACCGCCCTGGCGGGCTGGGAGACGCGCGTACCGACCGGCCGTCTCAACGCTTTCCTCGGTGAACTCGTCTCGGCCCACCCGCACCCGGTCCGGGGCGGCAAGCAGCCGCGCATTCTGTTCGGCACTCAGGCCGGCACCAAGCCCCCGCGCTTCGTCCTGTTCGCCTCCGGCTTCATCGAGGCGGGCTACCGCCGCTTCATCGAGCGCCGGCTGCGCGAGGAGTTCGGCTTCGAGGGGACGCCGATCCACATCTCCGTGCGGGTGCGCGAGAAGCGCGGCACGAAGAAGAAGTGAGCACGAGCGAAGGGCGGCCCTTGGTCAAGGGCCGCCCTTCGCGTATGTCACAGACCCCGGCGGGGTCCCGGTGGCAGGGCCGCGGGAACGTTGTGCATCCCCGTGCTGTCATGCCGCCCGATGGTTCCGACCCGCTGCCACTGCGCCTGCTGCTGCCCGGTGCCGTGGCGGGCGCTGTACGCACCCGCGCTGTACGCGCTGTACGAGTTCGAGCCGTGCGAAGCCGTCCCGTGCGACGTCGTTCCGTACGACCCCGTCCCGTACGCGCCCGTTCTGTGCGGGGCGAGCCCGAAGGCGGTGAACCCCAGCTCCTCCTCGCCGGTGCGATCGCCCGGCAGTGTCCGGAAGCTCCTCACCCACTCCGCGTAGAGCGTGTCGTAGATGGGCGTGGCCGATGGCACAGCCAGAGCCTCCTGTCCCGCCCGCGCGGACGGGATCGAGGAGAAGGACGGACGGCGGGGGGAAACGTCGTATGCGTGCACGTATGTCCAAACGACCGGACACTGGAAGGGATGCGGTCGCGGACTGCCCCTTCGGGGGCGCTGGGTCGCGCTGTTCTCAGGTGCCCGCGAGCGGCAGCGCCGCCGCGACCAGCTTCCCGTTGGCCGCCGCCTTGTCCAGCGCGTCCCGCAGCAGGTCCTCGCGGGGCTGACGTCCGATGGAGCCCACCGGAGCCGCGAACAGCAGTACCTGCTGGTGCTTGTTCGCCGCGGCCCGCCAGCCGTCCGTGACCTGCAGCGGCTGGTGGGCCTGCCACCAGGCCACGGGCTGCCCGCCGTTGGTGCCGGGCTGGAGCACGGCGTGCAGCTGGCCCACGGCCAGCAGTACCGACCAGCCGTGGAGTACCGGGGGCGCCGAGCCGAGATCGGTCACGGGCGTGTACCCCTGCTCGATGAGCAGCGGCAGGAAGTCGTCGCCCTCGCCCGACGCGCCGGGCCGCACGATCGGCGTGGTCGGCTCCACGACGAGCGCCGGGTGCAACTCCCCGGCGATCAGGACGAGTCCGCTGGTGACGCCGAGCACGGCCTGCTCGGGCACGGCCCTGTGCGCCTCACCGCCGGGGGCGCTGTCGCCGTTGATGGAGCGGACCGCGCCCCGCAGCTGCTCCTCGGTGACCTGGACGACCTGCGAGGGCAGACAGGTGGCGTGGGCGAAGGCGAGGACGGCGGTCTCGTCCCCGATGAACAGAACGGTGCTGGTGCGCTCCTGCTCGGAGTCGCCCGGGGTGCGGCAGGACGTGCAGTCGTAACTGCCCGGGGCGTTCTCTCCGGCGAGCAGCCGGTCGGCTTCTTCGTCGCCGATCTCGGCGCGTACGGCGTCACTGACGTCGAGCATGCGCGGCACGGGTTGCTCCCTCGGGATGCGGTGCGTGAAGGGCCGGGTGGCTCCCGGTCCGTGAGCCCCGGGGGGTTCCGGGCTCATGAAGGAGACAACGGGTGATCTGTGGCGGGAGTCACGCCCCGAAGGGAACGGAATCGAACCATCCGCCGCACAGGGTCACGGGCGGTGCGGAATCGCCCACTCCAAGTCAACTCTGTGGACGCCAAAGGAACTTGGTTCGGTGAAGTGGGTCACAGGTCATCGCGCGCCCTGGTCGACAAATCAGGAAATCGGCGAACGAAGTGGGTGACCGGAAGTCGCCGATACCCGCGGTAACGGCGAACTGGCCTGGAATGACAAGGAGTTGGTTGATGCGGGCTCATCGCGCTCCGTACATTCCTCCGCCGTGTGCAACGAGCACCGCTCGGGTACGTCCGCCGGCCGCGCACCAGGCAAGCAAGATCGCAGCACCGGCTCAGGCGGACGGGGCGAGCGCGAGCGACCGCGTCCATGCGCGGCGATCGCGCCCCGCCTTGGGGGACCCCGGGTTCGTGGAGAGGGAATTCCATGTCCGAATGTGCCGATACCACTCGCAACAACGTTCGTGACGACAGCGCCCGGGGCGACGGCTCCCGCAGGGCGCGCACGACGGCGGTCCTCGCCGGGGCGGCCCTGCTCGCCCCGCTCGGACTGCTGGCCGCGACCGGCAACGCCGCGGCGGCGGACGGCGGAGTGTGGGACCGCATCGCCCAGTGCGAGAGCGGCGGCAACTGGCACATCAACACCGGCAACGGCTACTACGGCGGACTCCAGTTCTCCGCCGGTACCTGGCGCGCCTACGGCGGATCGGCCTACGCTCCGACCGCCGACGGGGCCACCAGGACCCAGCAGATAGCCGTCGCCACCAAGGTCCAGCACGCCCAGGGCTGGGGCGCGTGGCCGACCTGTTCGGCACGGGCCGGAGCGTACGGCGCCGCACCCACGGCGGCCTCCTCCGGAACGACGGCCTCCAGGAGCACGAACACCACGAAGGCGGCTCCGTCGAAGACGTCGCAGCCGTCGAAGGCGCCGGACCGCACGACGGGCCGGACGACCCGCGGGACGTCCCGTCCCGCGTCCGGCGGGGACTACACCGTCCGCGAGGGCGACACGCTGAGCGGCATCGCCGCCCGGCACGGGACCACCTGGCAGCGGATCTACGCCGCCAACAAGTCCGTCATCGGCGGTGATCCCGACATGATCGTGCCCGGGCAGCGCCTCTCGCTCTGAGCCGCTCCCCCTGTCCCGGGCACGACGCCCCACCCGGTCGGCGACCGGGTGGGGCGCTTGCGTCCGTCGCCTCCGCGCCTCAGGGGCGGGCCGTCCGTCCACCCGCCTTGCCCGCGAACACCACCGTCCCGCGGCGCAGTTGCAGTTCGTACACGAACTCCGGCCGGGCGTGCACCGCCGACGGCCCGCTGCTCCCCGTCCGGTTCGAGCCGCTGCCGAACCGCCCAGGACGCGCCGGGCGTGCCTGTCGGGGGCTCGCTGGGAGGACCGCTGGGGCCGGGTCTCGCAGGGCGACGTGAACCGCACCCGCTTCGACGTTGCGCAACTGCCCTGCACGTCCCGATGAGGACAGTGGCTGTCCGCGACGGCTGGCAGACTCGGCCCCATGTTGGAGACCTCGGCACGACTGCTGCGCCTGCTCTCGCTCCTCCAGGCCCACCGGGAATGGTCCGGTGCCGAGCTCGCCGAACGGCTCGGGGTCACTCCGCGCACGGTGCGCCGGGACGTGGACCGGCTGCGCGAGCTCGGCTACCCGGTCAACGCCAGCCCCGGCACCGGCGGCGGCTACCAGCTGGGGGCGGGGGCCGAACTGCCGCCGCTGCTGCTGGACGACGACGAGGCGGTCGCCGTCGCCGTGGGCCTGCGCACCGCCGCCGGACAGGGCGTCGAGGGCATCGGTGAGAGTTCCGTACGGGCCCTGGCCAAGCTGGAGCAGGTGCTGCCCGGCCGGCTGCGCCGCCGGGTGGGCGCCCTCAACGCGTTCACGGTGCCGATGCTGCGCGGACCGGAGCCCTCCGCCGTCGACCCGGCCGTGCTGACGGAACTCGCCCACCTGTGCCGGGACGCGGAACGCCTGCGCTTCGAGTACTGCGGCCACGAGGGCACGACGACCCGCCGCACCGTCGAACCGCACCGCCTGGTGTGCACCGAGCGCCGCTGGTACCTGGTCGCCTGGGACCTCGACCGCGAGGACTGGCGAACGTTCCGGGCCGACCGCATCGCCCCGAAGCCTCCGCACGGCCCGCGTTTCACCCCGCGCGAGCCGCCCGCCGAGGACCTAGCCGCGTACGTGTCCCGGGGAGTCTCCACGCGCGCGTACGCCGCCCAGGCCGCCGTCCGGCTCCTGGTGCCCCTGGCCCGGGCCGCCGAGCGGATCTCGCCCTCGGCCGGGACCCTGGAGGCCGACGGGGCCGACGCCTGCGTCCTGCGCACCGGCGCCGCCGATCTCGACGTGATGGTCATTCACGTGATGATGATGGGGTTCGAGTTCGAGGTGCTGGAGCCCGCCGGACTGAGCGAGGCGATCAGAACGGCCCGGGACCGCTTGTCGCGCGCTCTGGAGCGGACCGGGTGAGGCCGTGCCGCCGTGAGCCCGGGTCCGGGACGTTGGGGGGTTCTGTGTCGGAGCGGTGAAACTCTTATGTGGTGTCAGCTTCCAGGGCGCCCGGTGCATTCGGAATGCAATGCCGACCGGGGACAGTCCGCGACCCGTACTCCGGGCGCTTTCCGCCGCCTTATTTCGAGAGCCGTTCCGACACACGGGAATTACGTTCGAATGCACCGGGAAGGCGTACCCAACCGCTCGTTCGTGTGATGGAGTCGAACCGAGCCACGTGTCGTGATCCTGTGACAGAAGCGTGACCGGAGAGGGACGTGTGCGTTCCGCGAGCCGCTCGCGGGGCCTCCGGCTTCCGTGCTCGCCGGACAGGGCCTAGCGTGGCGGCATGGCACCGATTCCCACTCCGTCAGCGGAGCCCAAGGACAGCCCGGAAGGGTACGTCGGCCTGGACGCGGCGAGCGCAGAGCGGCTCGCCCGCGAGCGGGGGTGGTCGTCGGTCCGGTCGCTGCCGCCGGGCGCGATCATCACGATGGAGTACCGGGTGGGGCGGCTGAACTTCGAGGTGCGGGACGGCAGGGTGGCGCGCGCCTGGAAGGGCTGAGCGGACCACGGCGAGGGGGCCCCCCCCCCGCGTCTAAAGGCGGGGGGGGCCCGGTGTGTTTGTAGGGGGTGGGGGGGGGCGTGCCGGCCCCCCCCGCCCGCCCCCCACCCACCCGCCCCGCCCTGTCGGGGGGCGG
>NZ_JBHYKH010000313.1:0-10548 GCF_042741275.1 Streptomyces sp. NPDC058964 | reverse complement strand
AGACCCTTTGTGTGGGGCGGCCAGGGCCCGACCGGCGGGCCCGCCGGCCGGGGGGGGCCCGCGCGCCTCCCGCCCCGGCCGGGGGGGCCGCCCGGGGCCGGCCGCGTCGGCAGCCCTGCCGGGGCCCGGGTCGTGGCCGGGGCCCGGAGCAGGGACCGCCGTGGCGACGCGCCAGTCCCGGTGGGCGTCCAGGAGTACGCCGCGTTCGCCGGGCAGCGAGTCGCGCAGGACCATGCGCAGCGTGACCAGGTCCCGTACCTCCCGGAGGGCACCGGTCGGGCGGTGTGGGCGACGCGCTGCCAGCAGGCGGACTAGCGTGACCAGGAGCAGCGGTGCCGCGCTGATCAGCAGGGTTTCGTTCACGGGTGTCTCCTCTTCTCGTGTTCCGGACCTGGACCTGGCACCTGCGCTGCGGGAGGCAGGTGACCTGCGGGTCTCCTCAGTGATAGCCAGGCCGAGCGGCCGCGGACCGGGAGCCGAACGACTCAGAAGGATTCGGAAGAACGTCGAAGGGGGCGGCAGTTGGACGAGGAGGGGGCGGGCGCGGGAGCGGAGGGAGAGGCCGGAGAGGGCGGGACCCGTCCGGCGGCGGCAGTGGTGCCGCCGGAGCCGCCACGGCTCCTGCTCAGCCGGGCCCTGCGCAAGGCGATGGACGACAAGGGCCTGAGCCAGGCCGCCCTCGCCAAGGCCGCGGGCATCAGCCAGGCGGCCGTGAGCAACGCACTCAACGTCACTCCCAGCACGCCCAGTGCGCTGACGGTCAACGCGCTCGCGCACGCGCTCGGCATCACCGGCGAGGATTTGGTGGCGCTCCGCCGGTACCGGGCCCGCGCGGCGGAGCCGACGCTCCCAGGGCAGCCGGGCCGGCCTCCGGTTCCGGCCGAGGCGGGCGGACGGGCGGTGGAGACGGGTGGACCGGCGACGGAGGCCCGTCCCGAAGGCGAACCCCACAGAAGCGGCCTCCCGGCAGCGGGGAGCCCCCCGCCGGGCGGCTCCCCGGCAGCAGGCAGCCGCCCGGCAGCCCACCCCCCGGTAGCCGACCCTCCGCACCACGCCGGTCACCCCGCGCACCCGC
Source organism: Streptomyces sp. NPDC058964 (assembly GCF_042741275.1). Classification (NCBI taxonomy): domain Bacteria; kingdom Bacillati; phylum Actinomycetota; class Actinomycetes; order Kitasatosporales; family Streptomycetaceae; genus Streptomyces; species Streptomyces sp. NPDC058964. The sequence continues at coordinate 9,473 of NZ_JBHYKH010000313.1, read as the reverse complement.
CCTGCTCTCCGTACCTGCGCGGCTACCTGGCCGCCGCCACCCGTGCGGCCGACGCCCACCCCTATCCCGGCGTGCTGCCCGGCGTGGAACCTCCGCCGTTGTCCGTGGTCTATCTGCGCCAGCAGGCCCGTCCGCAGATGCTCGTCGACGGCTCGACCGGCGTGGGCGCGGGGCTCATGGACGCCGACACCGTTCTGGGCGGGGACCGCTCCTGCCTGATCCTGGCCGGACCCGGCGCCGGCAAGTCGAGCCTGCTGCGCACCGGCCTGTCCGCCTCGGTCGGCCACTGGAGCGCCGGATTCCGCGAGCGAGGACTGGCGGTGCTGGTCAAGGCGGCCGACCTGGTCGACCGGGTGACGCTGCCGGAGGCCATCGCCCGCAGTGTCACCGCCGAACTCAGCGATCACGGGCTGCTGGAGGCGCTGCCCCCCGAGTTCTTCCGCACGCACCCCGCCCCGGGCCTGCCCTGGCAGGTGCTTGTCGACGGTCTGGACGAGATCGCCGACGCCAGCTCGCGCCGCCGGGTCCTGACCATGATCGGCGAAGTCCACAGGAAGCAGCAGCGGGACCTCAAGAAGCAGCAGGAGCTCAAGGAGCAGCCGGCCGTCCGGCCCCTCTACCGGTTCGTCGTCGCCACCCGCCCCCTGCCCCGCGGGGAGATCGCGGGCGCCGCCTTCCGCGAGGACGTACTTACCCTGCAGCTCGAACCGTTCGCACCCGCGGACCTGCGCAGGTTCGCCACCGGCTGGTTCACCGCCCTCTCCCTGCCGCTCCCTGGCCGGGCCGCCGACTCGTTCGTCGAGGCACTCGACCGCACCCAGCTGGCGGAGCTGGCCCGCACCCCGCTGATGGCCACGATGCTGTGCCAGGTGTACGCCGCGGACCCCGGCCGTCGGCTCCCGACCGGCCGTAGCGGCCTCTACGAGCGCTTCATCGACCTGCTGTACGAGCGACAGCACGCCGCGGGGAACTCGGGTGCCAGGGTCCAGGCCAGAGCGGCGCTGTGCCGCTACGGCGAGGAGGCCGTCAGCCGGGCCGAGCACACCCTGGACCGGCTGCCGGACATGATCGTGGAGGTGGCGGCGGACCTGCGTAGGGGCTCACGCGGCCCCGTGCTCGGCCTGCTGGCGGGTCATCCGGACGCCGCCCGTCCGAAGCAGGTGCCGCACGAGGTGTGGGAGGGGTTCCTCGACCAGAGCCTGCGCCGGAGCGGGCTGCTGACCCCGCGCGCCGGCGGCCTGGTCTTCCTGCACCAGACCCTGCTGGAATACCTGGCGGTCCGGCACGACACCCGGGACCGGGCGGCCTGCCGCCGGGCCGTCCGCAGGGCCTTCGGCTCGCCGCTGCTCTGGTGGCTGCGGCGCCGCTGGGAGTTCCGCGACGAGTACTCCTTCCTGGGATTCCTCATGGACGCCGCCGAAGGCAACGGCTTCGACACGGCCCGCGCGCTGCGCCGCATGGGCAAGTCCCTCACCGGGGCCCGGTTCATGGCCGCCCAGGCCGCGCTCGGCACGCAGATCTCCGGTGAGGTCTCACGCGTCGCCGCGGACACCATCGCGACCGCGATCACCGACCCCCGCCCGATCGACAGCCCGCCCGACCGCGATCTCGCTGCGGAGGAGCACCTCGCCGACATCGCACTCCTCGTGGACCTGGGTGACGGGGACCGGGCCGCCGACCTGGCCGCGATCCTCGCCGACGAGGGCAGCGTGTTCCCCGGTTACCGGGTGGACGCGGCCTGCGTGATGGCCGACCTCGGCGACGTACGAGCCCCCGACGTCCTCCTCGCGCTCGCCCGCGGATATCCCGACGGGCCAGCCCGCATCAGCACCTTCCGGCTGGATGCTGCCCTCAAACTGCTGGACCTGGGGGACCCGCGAGCCGCGGACCTCCTGGCGTCCTTCGCCGCCAACCGCCGCGTCCAGGAGTGGGACCGGGTCCACTGCGCGCAGCGGCTGGCCGCATCCGGCGATCCCCGGGCCGCCGGCCTCCTGCTGGCCACCGAGCAGGAACCGGAGGAACGGGACCGGCGGGCGCTCAGGCACTCCCCGCACGGCTCATGAAAAGTGGATGTCGAAGTACCCGGCCATCTTGAAACCTCCCCTCCCTGAAGGCCCCAGCAGCCATCAGACTCTGGCTCCGCGGATGATCCGCCGGACAGAAGCTAGGACAGCTGGTGGCCATCGCGGCCGGCTCGCGCCGGGCGAGAAACCGAACCGGAAGCGGATGGCGACCGTGGTCTGCGTCTTTGACACCCGGTCGGCGCCCAGGCCGCCGCATGATGTGATCCAGCCGCCCGGCGGCCGAAGCGGCGAGTATCCCGCCCGCCCGGGTCCAGGGCGGAGAACAAGTGGTGCACCGTCTCGCTGGTCCGCCCGCCCGAGCAGGTCATCGCCGACGCCTTCGACCAGGCCGAGGCCCGCGACCCGAAGCACCTGCGCTCGTGGGTCGTCCTGGTCGACGGCGCCCGTCACCAGCTCGACCTGATCGGTGCCGAGACCGTCCGACGCGGTGTCACGATCCATGTCCTTCCGGACTTCGTGCGCCTGGCCGAGTATGTCTGGGCCGCCGCCGGCCGTGACCGCGAGCTCCTCAGGAGTGCGGACGCCCCGGGCGCGGAGCCAGTGGGTCAGCCGGGTGCTGCCCATGCCGTATCGCGGCCGGGGTCTGGTAGCCGTCGAGGAGGATGAGCGGCCGGCGCCGGTGAGGACGAGGACGCGTTCCAGGGCGGGGAACATGCCGGTCAGAGCGGAACGCAGGCGGTTGATGGCCCGGGTGCGGTCGCGGACGAGGTCGGTGCGGCGGCTGGTGAGGATCTTCAGCTCGATGCTGGCCTCGTCGGCGGGCCGCATCGGCTTGAGGTCTCTCCGGATGCGGGCCTCGTCGGCGATCACCAGGGCGTCGCGGGCGTCGGTCTTGCCCTCGCCGCGGTATCCGTCACTGGCCCGGTTCACGACCCGGCCGGGAATGCAGAGCAGTTTGAACGCTGCTGTGCGGCACCGCTGGAAGCGCTGTTCCTGCGCGAGGATCAGCGCCCGCTCGTTCCACTCATCGGCGGTCGCGTGGTCGGTGAGTTCACGGGCGACTTCGGCACCGGCACAGACCATCCCGGGGTGAGGCCCTGCGTGGCTACTCGTACGGTGCCCTGACTGCGGCGCACGCCAGGTGCGTCGAGGGGGAGGGGGATCCAGCTCACGGTGAACAGACATGGGCTGCACGGCGGTTGAAGAACGGGAGCGTTCCTGGTCGCCGTCGTTATGGGCGCTCCGCTGCTGTCGGCCACGCCCGCGGTGGCCGTGCACGGGGCAGTGCCCGGCGACTTCAACGGCGACGGTTACCGTGACGCCGTGCTGCCCGCGCCGGGGCGAACGTGGCCGGCAAACAGGGAGCCGGGGCGGTGGCCGTGCTCTACGGATCGAAGTCGGGGCTGTCGACGTCTCGGCGGGCGAGGACACCGCGCAGGGCCACGACGTCAGCACGGTGACGGTCCTGTGGGGCCTGATCATCCACGCAGGGCACCGTAGCGCGTAGGTCGGCGTAGCGGCTTTGGGCGGGACCTGTCATGGGGCGAGTGACCATGGCCCCTTACGCTGGCCGCGAATCGGGCTGGCTCCCTCCCTGCCCGCGGCAGCCCCGATAGAGGTTGGGTGTGTAAGCGTTCTTGTGTCTACGCGATCTATCAGGCACATCCCCATAGAACGCCGCTGTGTCAGTGGTGTGCTGTGCCGGTGCAGGAGGACTGGGGCCCGGCCGTGCGAACAGCGGGACGGCCTCAAGGAGCCAGGGGTATCGGGCGGAGTGTGCAGGGGCCGGAAGATTTTTTCGGCCCTGATCCTCCTGGAAGGCATAGTGAGGGGCGGCAGCACGCGTCACCAGTGGCGTAGGGGTGGGCCACAGAGGCCACTGGGCAAGAGAAGGTGACGATGGATGCACAAGCTGATGCGGACTTCCGGGAGTTCGTGGCGAACAGGTCGTCGGCATTGTTGAAGACGGCCGTCCTCCTCTGCGGCGGCGACCGCCATACTGCCGAGGACCTGTTGCAGAACGCGCTGATCAAGGTGGCGGGCCGCTGGAACCGGATCGAGGAACCGGAGGCGTACGTACGCCAGGTTCTTTTACCGGCAGCAGGTCAGCCGCTGGCGGCTGAAGTGGCCGCGCCGCGAACTGAGCGTGGCCGAGACGCCCGAGATGAGTACCGGAGTGGACGCGCCGTCCGCCGCCGAGCTGCGCCTGGTGATGCGCGAGGCGCTGGCGAGGCTGACCACCCGGCAGCGCGCCGTTCTCGTCCTGCGCTACTTCGAGGACCTTCCGGAAGTCGACGTGGCCCGGATCCTGGGGTGCTCCGTGGGGACCGTACGGTCCACGACGCACCGCTCGCTGGCACGCCTGCGCACCCTCGCGCCCGAACTCGCGGCGCTCGGCCCGGCCAAGGCCGAGCAGCAGCCGTTCCACCACAATTCGCCCGTTGAGGTGCATCCGTGAACGTCGACGAACTGGTGTCCGACGCCTTCCGCGAGCAGGCCGCGGACACCGTGCCAGCGCCCCCCTACCTCGCTGAACGTGCCCTGGCCGTGCGGCGCCGCCGCCGTACCCGCAGGCTCGTGTCCATCGCCGGTGCTACCGTCGCCGCGATCGCCGTCGCGGTGGCTGTACCCCGCCTCAGCGGAGGAGGGGACGATGTACGGCCCGCGAGCGAGATGAACCGGAGCGACATCATCGGCCACCCCGACCAGTCGCCGCCCCGGACCCTCATCGCGGCCGGGGACACGGTGCTCTCCGCCTTCTACGTCACCAAGACCGTCAAGCAGCCGAACGGTGACAACGTCCTCACCCGCACATACGGGCTTCTCGACCAGAAGACGGGCGCCTACAAGAAGACCAAATGGGCCGCCCTGGACGTCGCCCCCGGTTCCCGTACCGCCGCCGTACTCGAGGGCGAACTGCCGGCCAGGCGCATCGGGCTGCTCGACCTGCTCACCGGCAAGGTGGACCGCTGGATCAAGATGGACCGGGGGGTTGCCGGCATCGCCTTCTCACCGGACGGCACGAAGCTCGTCGCGACGACCTACGCCAAGGACCCCGACCGTATGTTCGCGGACCACAAGCAGTCCGTCGACGGCAAGGAAATCCCCGGCCCGGTGCCGAGCCGTACCGGATTCACCATCGTGGACGTGGACTCGGGCGAGGCGCAGTGGCACAAGGCGCCGCATCCGACGGACAAGACGGGGTGGTTCAATGCCCGCGCGGATTTCGACTGGAGTCATGACGGCACGCTGGTCTACGCGGAGACCACGATGAAGCCTTTCCGTGACTACTACAGTCTGGACGGCAACAAGGCCGACTGGCCGGCGGACGAGAAGGGCCCCGCCTACGTGACGGCAGGTGTCTCGCCCGACGGGAAGCTCCTCGCGGGTGGTTTCGCGGGCCACGGGACAACGGTTGCCGCCGCAATCCTGGACCCGCACACCGGCCGGCGGATCACCACAGTGCCGGTGCAGCAACTCCTCGCCTGGGCCGACAACAAGCGCCTCATCGCTTGGGGCTGCGACCCCAAGAGGTGCACCGGCTCCGGGGAGTTCCACAACCAGTTGCTGCTGGTCACCATCGGTACCAACCAGGTCGTGCCGTTGAGCGGTTTCCGCAAAGCGAGCGCCGACTATCCGGGCCGCTGGACCCCGGTGTTCAGCTCACGCTGACCAACTCCCCATACGCTGCCAGCAGCCCGTCGGCCGTCTCCCGGTCGGCGGGCCGCAGCGGTCAGCGCAAGGGATGACTTCCGACGGCTGATCCCGATGCCTGACCGGCCTCGGACTGGTAGGCCCGCATGTTCACGAGTCGCGTATTCGCCGCAGCTGTGGGTCGAACGTCACCCTGTGTCGGTGCTCTGCAACATGATGACCGGCGTGAACACCGGGATACTGATAGATGCCTGGCAGCGGCTTCTCGCCGACCCTCGCACGTCTTTGGTGCTGTTCGCGCATGGCACTTGTGTCGTGCTGACCGCTCCGGAAGGGGAGCTTGCTGAACAGGCCGCCGACCTCCTGAAGAAGTTCGGCCCGGCGCATGCTGGATCTTCGGCAGGAGACTTTGAGGTGATCGACCTCAAGGACGTCGAGGGATGGGGCGTCACCGGGCATCACAACGACATCCTCACCGATGTCGGCCCAGATGAGCCTCAAGACCAGTCGGAGATCGCTGTCGGACTGTTCGAACGTTCCAAGCGCCACCGGGATGGCACCGACCTGCACATCGTCCACGTCGAGGAATCCCCGGGTGCCAGTCGAAGTGTGTCCAGCGGGGCGGTCCACGAGCTGCGGCCCGGCTCGAGTGCGCAGACGATCGAGTACGGCCAGCCCGGGACTGGAATGTGCTGGTCTTTGCCCCGGCCGTATGTGTGACACACAATCCTGTCCGGTGAGGTGTGTGCGTCGGGCCGCAGCCAGCAGGTGATGTCGACGGCCAGGACCAGCCGGCCGTCATCGGTCCGCGGCAGTGGCACCGCGGCCAGTGTCCGTCGCAACCGGCCCGCATCCACTCGGCCGCAGGCCACGGCCGCGTAAAGTCCGCCGTGGCCGCGGCGGTGTTCGCCCACCAGCGACAACTCGGCCAGGGACTTCACCGGACCGTCGCCGCACAGAACGGCATCCGCCAGCTCGGACAACGCTTCCGAACGAGCGGTGAGACAGGCGTAGAACTCACCCCGGAAGCATGACAGTTCCGCCAACGGCCCCTGCCGGGCCTTCCGATGCAGCAGACTCATCCTCACGGCCTTCGTGCTGGGCATGTGTGTTCCTTGGTCGGAGCACAATTCAGACGAAGGCCGCTTCCGTGTACGCCGGATCCCTATCCGAGTGATCAAGTTCGACGCACCATTCGACGCACGACGTTAAAGATCAAGCTAAAGGCTGTCCGTAAGTGATGTCGGCCTCTCGGGCATACTGACGGTCGTTGCCGCGGTGGCGCGGCTCTGGAATGGGGGCCGAGTGCCTGAGTTGCGCTGCGAAGCGGTTCGCTGGGTGGACGATGAGCCGTTCCCCGGCATCGTAGAGGTCAGTTTCATCGATGCGACGGGACACTGCTGGTCCTTGATCGACAAGTGTGCGATCTTTGCCCAGCTTGGCGAGCTGGCCCCTGACTCGACCTACCCGGTCGAGGTCACGGTGGCGTGCGTGGTCCAGGGCGATGCAGTGGGGACAGTCGGCGACGAGAGTGTGACGGTCTCCACCTCGCCAGACAGCGTCGCGACGCTGGACGGGCAGGATACTTTCACCGTGAGGCGAAGCCAGCTCCTCCAATGAGGGCAAGGTTGTGCAGCCTGGCTATGCCGAGCATGGCTGTGTAGACGCCGTCGCCCGTCAGGCGGCAGTCGCGAAGGATCTTCCAGGTCTTCAGCCGAGCGAAGACGTGCCCGACGCGTGCTCTGACCTGCTTGTGAGAGCGGTTGTGTTCCTGCTTCCAGCCGCACAGTTCGCTGCCCGCGGGACGGCGATGTGGGATGACCAACCCGGTGCCCCGATAGTCGCCGTCGGCGATGGTCGTGATCCTCCCACGGCTGCCTTCGCACCGGATTCCGCCCACGCCTTGCAGTCGTTGCGGTTCCCAGGCACCGGTCGTCCGACCACAACGATCAGCCGTGTGTCTGCGTCGATGACCACTTGGTGGTTGGTGGAGTACCTGTAGTTCTTGGACTGCTCGGCGGCGCTGTGGACGCGGGTGGGCACGAGCGTGCCGTCACGATGAGCACGGTGCCGGCGCGGAAGCGCTGCCGCTGCTGAGCGCCAGCAACGGCCCAACGTGGTCGACGATGCGGTCGGCAGCTGACTTGGAGATGCCGAACAGCGGGGCAAGCTGGCGCAGTGTCAGGTTGGTCCGCCAGTAGGCGGTAACCAGCAGCACCCGGTCTTCGAGCGGCAGTGACCAGGGACGCCCTCGACGAGTCAGCTCAGCACCTTCTCGGCGCAACATAGCGATCAGCCTGCGGAAGTCGCGCGGTTGCAGCTCGCTGAACGGGACTATCCAATGCGGTTCCGACGCCGTGATCACACCAGCCACGTGAAGAGATCGTTCCACACCTGTGGACCTCGGAAAGCCGCGACTCAGCCACAGCGGCTCTCCCGTGGCTCCACGGAACCCGCCTGTTCCATGCGCCGGATCTCCCGCTCCGCCGCTTCCAAGTGCCCGAGGTCGAGGGCCATCGCGGCACGCCCGGCGACGTAGAAGATGTCCTGGCGGATCCGACAGTCCAACCCCGGTTGGCGGCACAAGGCCAGGAACCGCACCTCGAGACTGAGTTCGACGCGGCCCATCTCGTCCCGGACGCGGACCGGGAGTGCGGCGTGCCGGAGATCCTTGGCGTAGTCACGCGTCTGCCGGTCGGCCTCGTCAGGCCGAACTTCCACGGGACGATAGGGGTGATCGGCCCACTCCGTGTCAGCCCACCGGACGAGTTCGTCCAGGTACTCCGAGGCGACCACCAAATCCGGGGGCGAGGCGGAAAGGGCCGCGTCCGCGCCGGCAAGCAGCTGGGCGAGACGGCGTCGCGCCTCGTCGTCCCCCGCCACGCACATCGCGACGAAGCCCGACAACACGTCGAGCCTGCGCGACACCTCCGCCCGCTGCCAGATCTCGTACAGTCCCGCCATCCACCGTTCCCTCTCCGTCGACCGCGTCTCCGTGCCCCGAACCCTACGACGCGCCCCCGTCAGCGGATCCAACGATTTTCCCGGGCTCAGAGAACGAACCTCATGCCGGCTCGGTGCGGCGCACGGTCTCCTCTCACAGCTCGTGTGTCCGTGAGCGGGTGCTTCTTGATCATTGAGGGACAGCCCCTAAGCAAGCCCTATCGTTACAAGTCAGGAGCACGTCTCGTGCTTTCGATCATGCCTCGGACAGCTCGCCCGGTGAACGCTCGACGTCAGGAACCATCCTTCTGCAACGACGCGATGAGGCGGTCAAGGTCCCCGCGTGCCGTGTACGTACGGATCGGGTCGATGTAGTCGCGCGACTCGATGATCTGACCGTCCCGGATACGCATGACGAAGACGCAGGGCACCTTGGCCATGGAGTCGTCCGGCAACGTGAACTCATAGGCGAACTCGGCGACGATCACTTCAGGATCGGCGGTCTCATGAACGACGACATCGACGACCCGCCTCTTCGGCAAGGACTCCCGAACTTCTGGTGGCACCGTGAAGTGCTCCTGGAGCGCACGCCGACTCGTCAACGGCTCGGACTCCGGCGTCGCCATCGGATGGCGGACATCGGTGACCTCGCCATACAGGTCAGGCAACTCGTCGAAGTTCCCGCCGGCGACCCCATGAACAAGCCGGAGAAACACTTCGCGCGGACTCAGACTCACAAGACCTCCCCAAGTGATACGCACAGGCGGCTAAGGGCTGTCCCGTAACCCCTGGTCAGGGGTGAGATGATCTTGGTGTGGCTGGTGTGATCACGGCGTCGGAGCCGTCTTGGAT
>NZ_JBHYKH010000312.1:1511-10582 GCF_042741275.1 Streptomyces sp. NPDC058964 | reverse complement strand
AAACCACCCCTACACCACCAGTGTGTGCCGCCCACACACACTCGGGGCACATTAAAACCCCCGCCCCCGGGGGGCCCTGTTTTTCCGCCAGGACCCGGCGCGGACTACCCGGCCAGGTGACGCTCGACCGTCTCCACCTTGGAGGTGAGGCCGTCGGTCACACCCGGGCGGATGTCGGCCTTGAGCACGAGCGATACGCGCGGCGCGCGCTCCTCCACGACGGCGACGGCACGCTTCACGACGGCCATGACCTCGTCCCACTCGCCCTCGATGGAGGTGAACATGGCGTCGGTGCGGTTGGGCAGCCCGGACTCGCGGACGACACGGACGGCGTCGGCGACGTACTCCCCCACGTCCTCGCCGACGCCCAGCGGCGTCACGGAGAAGGCGACGATCATGCGTTCACGATCCCTTCCTTGCGGGCGCGCGCGGCCATGACCGCGGCCTCGGCCTCACGGCGGAGCTTGCGCTCGGCGAAGAAGCCGCCGGTGGGCAGCACCGAAAGGACGAAGTAGAGAGCGGCGGTGCCCGCGCTCCACCGGGTGCGGTTCCAGGCGTCGGCCCAGAAGATCACATAAAGGATGAACAGAACACCGTGGACCCCGCCCATCACGGGCACCGCGTTGAAGTCCGTGGTCCGCTTCAGCACCGAGCAGACGAGAAGGACGAGGAACGACACGGCCTCGGGGGCGGAGACCAGTCGGAGGCGGCGGAGGGCGGTGGCGGTCTTGATGTCCACGGGTCACCTTCGGTGTGAGGGAGGTCGACGGTTCGTGCGGCGCCGCTTTGTGAACGCGGGCACAAACGTCTGCCCATTGTGGCAAACGTCCCCCCTGCCCTCCGGGGAGGGGTCTGTCCGTGACGGGACGTCCGCCGCTACCTTCGCAGCGTGGCGATGTTCCGACTCCAAGGAAGCAAGGTCCTCGCCGTCGACATGACCGGGGACGCCGTGAAGGCGAAGAACGGCTCGATGGTCGCGTACGACGGGCAGATGGCCTTCAAGAAGCTGAGCGGCGGCGGTGAGGGGCTACGGGGGATGGTGACCCGGCGGCTCACCGGCGAGCAGATGACCGTGATGGAGGTGAAGGGGCACGGAACCTGCTGGTTCGCGGACCGTGCTTCCGAGATCAACCTCGTGAGTCTCCAGGGGGACAAGCTGTACGTGGAGTCGAGCAATCTGCTCGCGACCGACGCCGGACTGCGGACGGGAACGTCCTTCACCGGCCTGCGGGGGGCCTCCCAGGGCAACGGCCTGTTCACGACGACCGTCGAGGGGCACGGACAGGCGGCGATCATGTCCGACGGGCCGGCCGTCGTACTGCGGGTGAGTGCGCAGTACCCGCTGGTCGTCGACCCCGGGGCCTACATCGCCCACCAGGGGAACGTACGGCAGTCCTTCCAGTCCGGTGTGACGTTCCGCACGTTCCTCGGAGAGGGCGGCGGTGAGGCCTTCCAGATCCGGTTCGAGGGCGACGGTCTGGTGTACGTACAGCCGAGCGAGCGGAACACGATCGCGGGGGACGTGTGAGATGGGGCTGCGGGAGATCAATTCCAAGATGGTCGAGGCGACCGTGGTGCCCGGCCAACGGATGTTCAGCCAGCGCGGGGCCATGCTCGCCTACAAGGGCGACGTGTCCTTCACGCCCAGCATCCAGGGCGGTCAGGGCGGGATCATGTCGATGATCGGGCGGCGGGTCGCCGGCGAGGCCACCCCGCTGATGACCGTCGAGGGCAGCGGCACCGTCTTCTTCGGTCACGGCGGCCACCACGTCCAGGTCATCAATCTCACCGGCGACACCCTCTACGTCGAGGCCGACCGGCTGCTCGCCTTCGAGGGCACCCTCCAGCAGGGAACGATGTTCATGGGCTCGCAGGGCGGGGTCATGGGGATGGTCCGGGGCCAGGTGACGGGGCAGGGACTGTTCACGACCACCCTCGAGGGGCACGGGGCGGTCGCCGTCATGGCGCACGGGGGCGTCTTCGAGATCCCCATCACTCCGCAGCGCCCGGTTCATGTCGATCCGCAGGCGTACGTCGCCCACCACGGCGACGTGCGCAACAAGCTCTCCACCGCGCTGGGCTGGCGCGACATGGTGGGGCGCGGCTCCGGCGAGGCGTTCCAGCTGGAGCTCAGCGGCAGCGGCGCGGTGTACGTCCAGGCCTCGGAGGAGAAGCTGTGACCACCTACCCGGGGGCCGGGAGCGGTCCCGTGGTGTACGACCCCATGACGCTGCCGGTCGACGACAACGTCAACAAGTACACGTTCTGCGTGGAGCTCAAGAGCGGGCAGTGGTTCCTGCAGAAGGGGAAGATGATCGCCTACTACGGGGCGATCGAGTTCAACGGCATCGGGCGCGGGCGACTCGACCGACTTGTCCGTACGTCATTCCATTCGCCTCTGCACGCGAGCGACTGGGTCGTGGCGGAGGGCTCGGGCAAGATGCTGCTCGCCGACCGGGCCTTCGACGTCAATTCGTACGACCTCGACGACGGCAACCTGACCATTCGCTCGGGCAACTTGCTCGCTTTTCAGCCAAGTCTTGCGCTCAAACAGTCGATCGTGCCGGGTTTTCTGACCCTTATCGGAACCGGAAAGTTCGTGGCCGCATCTAACGGCCCGGTGGTGTTCATGGAACCTCCGATCCGGGTGGACCCGCAGGCACTGGTGGGGTGGGCCGACTGTCCCTCGCCGTGCCACCACTACGACCACGGTTACCTGACCGGCGTAATGGGCGGTCTACGTGCGATGACGGGCCTCGGCGGGGCCTCCGGGGAGGAGCATCAGTTCGAGTTCGTGGGAGCCGGCACGGTCCTGCTCCAGTCGACCGAAACCCTCATGGCCGAGCAGGCCACAGGAGCGGTCCCGCACGAGCCCGGCGTACCCGGCTCGGGCGGGGTACCCGGAGGTCATGGACAGGCTCCGGGCGCACCGCGCCTTCCCGGACAGCTGGGGGACCTCCAGCGTCGCTTCGGGCTGTGAGCGGTAGTCTGCGGAGTGTGACGTCGAACGCGTGCGCACAGTCACACCGTCCTCACTAGTTCGTAATTCAACTTCTTAGGTAGACTTCATTCATGGAGACCGAGACGGCCACGCGCTGGCTGACCGATGCGGAGCAGTGCGCCTGGCGCACCCACCTGGAGGTCAACAGGCTGTTGACGTACCAGCTCGAAAAGGACCTGCAGCCGTTCGGCCTGACAATGAACGACTACGAGATCCTGGTGAACCTGTCCGAGTCGGAGGACGTACGGATGCGGATGAGCGACCTCGCATCCGCCACCCTCCAGTCCAAGAGTCGGCTCTCGCACCAGATCACGCGCATGGAGAACGCGAATCTGGTGCGGCGCGAGAACTGCGAGTCCGACCGCCGTGGGCTGTACGCGGTGCTCACCGACCACGGCATGGAGACGATGCAGAAGGTCGCGCCGCATCATGTGGCGTCCGTGCGGAAGCACTTCATCGATCTGCTGTCGCCGGAGGCGCTGGAGGAGCTGGACAGGGCCCTGAAGCCGATCGCCGACCATCTGCGGGGACAGCGGGGGCGTCCCTGAACCGAGCGGGAGCCGGGTGTCGGGCGGGTGGTTCAGGTCCCGCCCGCCACTCGGCCACCCGGCACTACCGGGGTGCCACCACGGCCGCGACGGCCGCCACCGCGGCCATCGCGCCCGCCAGCACGAAGCACGCCCCGAGCGGCAGCCGCCCGACGAGCAGCCCCGCGGCCGCAGAACCGACGGAAGTACCCGCGTTCACGGCCGTGTTGATCCACGCTCCCGCCCGGGTCCGGGCCCCCTCCTGCGCCGTCTCGTCACCCAGGAGGTAGGCCGTCGTCAGAGCCGGCGCGACGCACACCCCCGCACAGGCCAGGGCCGCGGCGAGCGTCCAGGGCCCACGGGCGAGTGCCGCCGCCGACAGGGCGGTTCCCAGCCCCGCGAGGAGCCACGGCAGGCGCGCGCGTGCCGGTGCCCGCCACTCGACCGCCCCGTTCAGCAGGCCGCCGGCCGCGCTCCCCGCCGACAGGGCGCCCAGGATCCAGGGGACCACGGAGTCGTCGTACGACCGTTGCGCCGCGAACGCCGTCACCAGCAGCTCGGCCCCGCTCAGCGCGAGCCCCAGGCCAGCCGCCGCGACGACCGGCCGCAGCAGGCCCGGCGGGAGGCGGCGGGCCCTCCGGGCGGTCGGCTTTCCCGGCCGGTGACCGGTGCCGGCCATCACCGGGGAGGTCACGAAGGCGCACGTCCCCGTGACCATCAGCACCGCGCTCAGCAGCACTCCGGCGGCCGGGGGCCCGAACCTCAGGAGCAGGCCGACGACGGCCGGCCCCGAGACGTACAGCAGCTCCTCGGCCACGCCGTCCATGCTGTAGGCCCGCCGCAACAGCCGCCGGTCGTGGACGAGGTCGCTCCACACCGCGCGCATGGCCGGGCCGAGCGGGGGCGCACAGGCGCCCGTGACGGCGGCCGACACCGCCAGTACCACCGGGGATGCCCCAGGGCGCCAGGTCAGGGCCGCCAGCACACAGAGCAGGACGCTGTACAGCGCCGCCATGGGGAGCAGGGTGCGGCGGGGGCCATAGCGGTCCACCAGGGATGCCCGCAGGGGCATCAGGAAGACCGCCGAGGCACCGAAGACGGCCATCACGGCACCGGAGGCGGTGTACGAGTCCGTCGCGCGGGTCACCGACAGCAGCACGGCCAACGAGACCGTGCCGTAGGAAAGACGGGCCGACAGCGCGGCGGCGAAGGTACGGCGCGCGTGCGGGACGCGCAGGACGGCGGCGTACGAGGGGCGCCGCGAGGTGGACGACGGGCATGGCGAAGTGGTCGCGGACATGCGTGGTTTCCTCGGCTGGAGGCGGTGAGAGCGGACACCGGAGCGCGCCAGGGCGCACGGCGGCCGGGAACCGGCGGCCGTGTGCGGGACGCGGGGTGCGCTCTACGCCAGGCGGAGGAACATGCGGATCAAGGTAGCAGCCGGCCGCGGCCTGCGACCCGGTCCGGTCCGAAGCGGGCTGCCCCCGTTCGGCGTGGTCCATCATGAGCCGGCCGGGCCGGGCCGCGTCCGGGATCGGCGAGGGCTGGTCCGGCCGGCCGGGCCGGATACGACGTGACGAGGTCCGGCTCGGCGGAGGCCGGCTCGTTCGACGCCCTCTCGGCATGCTCGGAAGTACCCGGCGTGCCGTTCGGGGCCCACCGAGCCGGGCCGGTCACGACCGGAACGGGGTCTCACACGGGAGGCCCCGGCCCGGCCCTGCGGAACGGGTCCCCGGGATTCCGCACGTGACCGGGCTGCGCCGGCTGCCGGCCGGTCTCGACCCGAACCGGTCAGGACTCCGTCAGGCTCGTCACCAGTTCGTCCGCCGCGCGGTACGGGTCCAGTTCCCCGGCCACGATGCGCTCGGCCAGTGCGGTCAGATGGCGGTCGCCGTGCAGGTCGCCGATGCGCTCGCGCAGGGCCGTGACCGCGATCGTCTCGACCTCGCGGGACGCGCGGGCCAGCCGCCGCTCGGCCAGGACGCCCCGCTCCTCCATCCAGGCGCGGTGCTTCTCCAGGGCCTCCACGACCTCGTCGATGCCCTCGGCGCGGGCGGCCACCGTCTTGACGATGGGCGGCCGCCAGTCGCCGGGGCCGCGGGCCTCGCCCAGGCCGAGCATGTGGTTCAGTTCGCGGGCCGTGGCGTCGGCACCGTCACGGTCGGCCTTGTTGACGACGTACACGTCGCCGATCTCCAGGATTCCGGCCTTGGCCGCCTGGATGCCGTCGCCCATGCCGGGGGCGAGGAGGACGACGGAGGTGTCGGCCTGGGAGGCGATCTCCACCTCCGACTGGCCGACGCCCACGGTCTCGACCAGGATCACGTCGCAGCCCGCCGCGTCCAGGCCGCGGATCGCCTGCGGAGCCGACCAGGCCAGACCACCCAGATGGCCGCGGGTGGCCATCGAGCGGATGTACACACCGGGGTCGGAGGCGTGGTCCGACATGCGGACGCGGTCACCGAGCAGGGCCCCGCCGGAGAAGGGGGACGACGGGTCGACGGCCAGGACGCCGACCCGTTTGCCCTGTTTGCGGTACGCGGTCACCAGTGCCGACGTGGACGTCGACTTGCCGACCCCGGGCGAGCCGGTGAGACCCACCACATACGCGTTGCCGGTCAGCGGCGCGA
This sequence comes from Streptomyces sp. NPDC058964, assembly GCF_042741275.1. Classification (NCBI taxonomy): domain Bacteria; kingdom Bacillati; phylum Actinomycetota; class Actinomycetes; order Kitasatosporales; family Streptomycetaceae; genus Streptomyces; species Streptomyces sp. NPDC058964. The sequence continues at coordinate 4,424 of NZ_JBHYKH010000312.1, read as the reverse complement.
GCGCCGCCATGACCTCCCTGAGCTGTGGGGACGCCCCCTCCACCAAGGAGATCAGCCGGGCCACGGCCCGCGGCCGGCCTTCCCTGGCCTGGGCCACCAGAGAGGAGACGTCCTGCATCACAGCTCCGTTCGCTTACGAGACGTACCGCTAACTTGCCGTACGGGAACTCAGGCCTTGGGCACCCGGACGATCAGCGCGTCGCCCTGACCGCCGCCACCGCACAGCGCGGCCGCGCCGACGCCGCCGCCACGGCGCTTCAGCTCCAGCGCCAGGTGCAGCACCAGACGGGCGCCGGACATGCCGATCGGGTGGCCCAGGGCGATGGCGCCGCCGTTGACGTTCACCTTTTCCGTGGAAACCCCGAGGTCCTTCATTGACTGCACCGCAACCGCGGCGAAGGCCTCGTTGATCTCGATGAGGTCCAGGTCGGAAACCTCCAGGCCCTCCTTCTTGAGGGCGTGCAGGATGGCGTTGGAGGGCTGGGACTGCAGCGAGTTGTCCGGGCCTGCCACGTTGCCGTGGGCGCCGATCTCCGCGATCCACTCCAGGCCGAGCTCCTGCGCCTTGGCCTTGCTCATCACGACCACGGCCGCCGCACCGTCCGAGATCTGCGAGGAGGTACCGGCGGTGATGGTGCCGTCCCGGGTGAACGCCGGGCGCAGCTTGCCCAGGGACTCCGCGGTCGTGTCGCCGCGGATGCCCTCGTCCTTGCTGAAGAGGACCGGGTCACCCTTGCGCTGCGGGATCTCGACCGGGGTGATCTCCGCCTCGAAGATGCCGTTCTTCTGCGCGGCGGCGGCGCGCTGGTGGGACAGCGCGGCGATCTCGTCCTGCTCGGGACGCCGGATGCCCAGGCGCGTGTTGTGCTTCTCCGTGGACTCGCCCATGGCGATGCCCTCGAAGGAGTCGGTCAGACCGTCGTACGCCATGGCGTCGAGCATCTCGACCGCACCGTACTTGAAGCCCTCGCGGGACTTCGGCAGCAGGTGGGGCGCGTTGGTCATGGACTCCTGGCCGCCCGCGACCACGATGTCGAACTCGCCGGCGCGGATCAGCTGGTCGGCGAGGGCGATCGCGTCGAGCCCGGACAGACACACCTTGTTGATCGTGAGCGCCGGGACGCTCATCGGGATGCCGGCCTTGACCGCGGCCTGGCGCGCCGGGATCTGCCCCGCCCCGGCCTGCAGCACCTGGCCCATGATCACGTACTGCACCTGGTCGCCGCCGATCCCCGCACGGTCGAGGGCGGCCTTGATCGCGAAACCGCCGAGGTCGGCTCCGCTGAATGACTTGAGCGAGCCGAGCAGCCGCCCCATCGGGGTGCGGGCACCCGCGACGATGACCGACGTCGTGCTGTTCGTTCCTGACATGAGGTGCGATCCCCTTCCAGCTGCACAAAGCTGAGGAGTGAACGAGGGTTTACTTCGAATGTACTGAGCGGTACTGCGCCCCGTCATCGGGCCGTCGGTGTGATCGCGCGCACGTTGCGTAACCACCCGCGGAGCGCTGCACTGAATCCATGCTGACGCGAATCGACCACATCGGGATCGCCTGCCACGACCTCGACGCCACCGTCGAGTTCTACCGTGCGACGTACGGCTTCGAGGTTTTCCACTCCGAGGTCAACGAGGAGCAGGGCGTGCGCGAGGCCATGCTCAAGATCAACGACACGTCCGACGGCGGGGCCTCCTACCTGCAGCTGCTCGAGCCGACCCGTGAGGACTCCACGGTCGCCAAGTGGCTGGCGAAGAACGGGGAGGGTGTGCACCACATCGCCTTCGGTACGGCGGATGTCGACGCCGACGCCGCGGACATCCGCGACAAGGGCGTACGCGTTCTGTACGAGGAGCCACGGCGCGGCTCCATGGGGTCGCGGATCACCTTCCTGCACCCCAAGGATTGCCACGGTGTACTGACAGAACTGGTCACATCGGCACCTGTTGAGTCGTCCGAGCACTGACCCACGTACATAAGGGCCGGTAGGGTTGGGGGCGGTCGCCCTCGAAGTCCTGGGTGACCGCATGCCGGGGTCCGGGTTTCGGGGGACGAGCGTCGGGGCAGCAGCCCGTGCTCCGCCGTTGATCTGACACCATTCCCCGGGGGCCCCGTTCGGCGGATGGACGGAGCTCGTTTGGACAGGCTTGCGACCAGGGGACGGATGGGACCGCGCAGTGCGGGGCTACGAGAGCCAGGAGCGAGAGCCGGCGGCTGACGTCGACCACCTCTCTCGGTTCGAGGCCGAGATGAAGCGGCTGAAGACCGAGCGGGAAAAGGCGATCCAGCACGCCGAGGACCTCGGCTACCAGGTCGAGGTGCTGCGCGCCAAGCTGCACGAGGCGCGGCGCACCATCATGTCCCGGCCCGCGTTCGACGGCGGTGACATCGGCTATCAGGCCGAGCAGCTGCTGCGGAACGCGCAGATGCAGGCGGACCAGCTGAGGCAGGACGCCGAGCGGGAGCTGAGCCAGGCCCGCGCGCAGACCCAGCGCATCCTGCAGGAGCACGCCGAGCAGGCCGCGCGGCTGCAGGCCGAGCTGCACGCCGAGGCCGTGGCCCGCCGCCAGCAGCTGGACCAGGAGCTGGCCGAGCGCCGGCAGACGGTCGAGTCGCACGTCAACGAGAACGTGGCGTGGGCCGAGCAGCTGCGGGCCCGTACGGAGTCACAGGCCCGGCGCCTGCTCGAGGAGTCGCGTGCCGAGGCCGATCAGGCCATGGCCGCCGCGCGCGCCGAGGCCGAGCGGCTGACCGACGAGGCCCGGCAGCGGCTGACCAGTGACGCGGAGGCCGCCCGTGCCGAGGCGGAGCAGCTGCTGCGCCGCGCCCGCACGGACGCCGAGCGCCTGCTGAACGCCGCGTCGACGCAGGCCCAGGAGGCCACCGACCACGCGGAGCAGGTGCGCAGCTCCACCGCG
>NZ_JBHYKH010000312.1:0-1501 GCF_042741275.1 Streptomyces sp. NPDC058964 | reverse complement strand
CCCGGCGCGCGCCCGCCCCCGGCCCCCCCCGACCCCGCGGAGCTCCGGCGCCCTACCCCCCCGCGGGCGTCGCCCGCCGCCCGCCGTCAGGGGGGCGAGCTGAGCCGGGCCGCCGAGCAGCGGATGGCCGAGGCCGACGAGGCGCTGCGCAAGGCGCAGTCCGAGGCCGAGAAGCTGGTCACCGAGGCCAAGGAGGCCGCCGCCAAGGCCCTGGCGAGCGCCGAGTCGGCCAACGAGCAGCGCATGCGTACGGCCAAGGAGCAGGTCGCCCGGCTGGTCGGTGAGGCCACGAAGGAGGCCGAGACCACCAAGGCGGACGCCGAGCAGATCGTCGCGGACGCCCGCGCCGAGGCGGAGAAGATCGTCGCCGAGGCCGGTGAGAAGGCCCGCAGCGTCACCGCGGAGGAGACCGCCTCCCAGCTGGGCAAGGCCGCGAAGACCGCCGAGGACGTCCTCAACAAGGCGTCGGAGGAGGCCCGGCAGACCACCAAGGCGGCCGCCGAGGAGGCCGAGCGGATCCGTCGTGAGGCGGAGGCGGAGGCGGACCGGCTGCGGGCCGAGGCCCACGACATCGCCGAGCAGCTCAAGGGCGCGGCCAAGGACGACACCAAGGAGTACCGCGCCAAGACGGTCGAGCTGCAGGAGGAGGCCCGCCGGCTGCGCGGTGAGGCCGAACAGCTGCGCGCCGACGCGGTCGCGGAGGGCGAGAGCATCCGCGCCGAGGCCCGGCGCGAGGCCGTCCAGCAGATCGAGGAGGCGGCCAAGTCCGCCGAGGAGCTGCTGGCCAAGGCGAAGGCCGACGCCGACGAGCTGCGGCAGAGCGCCACGACGGACAGCGAGAAGGTCCGTACGGAGGCCATCGAGCGCGCCACGTCGCTGCGCCGGCAGGCCGAGGAGACCCTGGAGCGCACCCGCAAGGAGGCCGAGCGGCTGCGCGCGGAGGCCGAGGAGCAGACCGAGGCACTCAAGCAGGACGCCGAGCGGGCCGCGCGCGAGCTGCGCGAGGAGGCCGAGCGCGCGGTGGAGGCCCGGCGCGCCGAGGCCGCCGACGAGCTGACCCGGCTGCACACCGAGGCCGAGGACCGGCTCGCGTCGGCCGAGCAGGCGCTGTCCGACGCCCGTGACGAGGCCGCCCGCATCCGCCGTGAGGCGTCCGAGGAGACCGAGCGGCTGCGCGGCGAGGCCGCCGAGCGGATCCGTACGCTCCAGCAGCAGGCCGAGGCGGAGGCCGACCGGCTGCGCAACGAGGCCGCGTCGGACGCGTCCGCGTCCCGCGCGGAGGGCGAGGCCGTCGCCGTACGCCTGCGTTCCGACGCGGCGGCCGAGGCGGAGCGGCTGAAGTCGGAGGCCCAGGACACCGCCGACCGGGTTCGGGCGGAGGCCCAGGCCGCGGCCGAGCGGCTGAGCACCGAGGCGTCCGAGACGCTGGCCGCCGCCCAGGAGGAGGCGGCCCGGCGGCGCCGCGAGGCCGCCCGAGCCCTCCCCACGCCGCCGCCCGACG
>NZ_JBHYKH010000311.1:8201-10586 GCF_042741275.1 Streptomyces sp. NPDC058964 | reverse complement strand
GACATGTTGATCCGCTACCTGGGAGCCGTTGCCACGGCCGCGGCGGAACACGCCGCACGCGCCGAAGCCGAGGCTCCTGCGGGCGGCACCGACCGCCAGGCACCGGCGGCCGCCGCGCCCTCGCTCCGGCCTTCGCCGCCCGAAGGTGCGAAACCACTGGTGCGGGACGTGATGGACGTACCCGCGGCCTCCCTGCGCGAAGACACGCCGTATCGGGACATCGCCCGGCTCCTCGCGCGCGAGAGGGTCGGCGCCGTGCCGGTCGTGGACGCTGAGGACCACGTGACCGGCGTCGTCTCGGAGAGCGATCTGCTGGCGAAAGTCGCCTTCGAGGCTTCCGATCACCGGCCCGGACGCATCGGGAGGCTGCGCGAGCGACGGATGCACAGCAAGGCGCTCGGCGAGACGGCCGCCGACCTGATGACGAGCCCCGCGATCACGGTGCTCCCGGGCGCGACCGTCGCGGAGGCCGCATGGCTGGCTGCTCTGTCCCGGCTCAAGCGGCTCCCGGTCACCGATGGTGCGGGCCGCCTGGTCGGCGTCGTGCGCCGCGACGCGCTTCTCCAGGCCCTCATCAGGGACGACGCAGGGATACGGGCGGAGGTCGAGGCCAGGATCGAGGCCTGTTGCCCGCCGGGAGAGCGGGCCAGGGTGGAGGTGGCCGTCCACGACGGCATCGTGGAGCTGACCGGACGCATGCCGTCCGCCACCACGGCCAGGCTGGTGGCGGAGGTGGAAGCCATCGCCGATGTCGTCGAGGTGAAGAACCTTCTCGCCGCTGTCTGACCCGGGGTTCCCCGACCGTGGTCAACGCGTGGAGTGGTGGTCCCTCGCCTCCGGGTGGTCGAGGTGGGAGGCGAGGACCGCTGCCTGGATGCGGCGCTGTACGCCCAGCTTGGCCAGCAGCCGCGAGGTGTGGTTCTTGACGGTCTTCTCCGACAGGTACAGCCTCTTGCCGATCTCACGGTTGGTCAGTCCGTCGCCGATCAGGGCGAGGATGTCCCGTTCCCGGGGCGACAGGCTCGCCATTTCGGGCGGCAGCGAAGATGTCTCTTCCGGGTCGGCCCGCAGCGACCGCATGAGACGGGCCGTGGTGGCCGGGTCGAGCATCGACTGGCCCGAGGCGACGGTGCGCACCGCCGACACCAGGTCGGAGCCCTTGATCTGCTTCAGGACGTAGCCCGAGGCACCGGCCATGATCGCGTCGAGCAGGGCGTCCTCGTCGTCGAACGAGGTCAGCATCAGACACGCGAGTTCCGGCATCCGGCTGCGCAGCTCGCGGCAGACCGTGATGCCGTCGCCGTCCGGCAGGCGCACGTCCAGCACGGCCACATGCGGGCGCAGGGCCGGTCCCCGGACAAGGGCGTGTTCCGCGGTGTCGGCGTCGCCCACCACCGTGATGTCCGGTTCGGCGTCGAGCAGGTCGGTCACGCCACGGCGTACGACCTCGTGGTCGTCCAGCAGGAACACACGAATCGGGTTCTGCTCCGTGAACGTGCTTGTCTCGGTCATGGCGATCCCTCGGTCCCTGGGAGGACAGACGGCGAGCTGCCCACGAAGCCGATCGTCGCCCACGGGCGACGAACGTACTAGGGCCGACCGGGTCCCATTGACCGTTGACGGGCAGACCGGGGGCGGCGCGCACCGCCTACCGCACGCTCGGCTCCCGGGTGAGGTCGAAGTCCACGTCCACCACTCCCTCGACGGCCCGTACCAGGCGCGCGGCCACGGGGACCATGGCCGTGTCGCGGACCTTGCCGGTCAACGTGGCAACGCCGTCGTGAACATCCACCTGGATCGCCGAGGACGTCAGCGGGAAGAGGCACGCCACGATGTCACGCCGGATCTCCTCGGCGATGTCCTCGTCGTCACGCAGGAAGACCTTGAGCAGGTCGGCGCGGCTGATCATGCCCGTCAGCACACCGGATCCGTCGACCACGGGCAGCCGCTTGACCTTCTCGCGTGCCATGATCCGCGCGGCCTCGGCCAGGGTGGCGTTCGCATCGACGGTGACGGCGGGCGAGGTCATCAGGTCCCCTGCGGTGAGCGCACCGGCCTTCGCCATGTCGGCGGGTCGGCGCAGTACTGCATAGCCGCCTTCAGGACTGTCCCGGAGTTCCTCCGTGGGCAGCAGGTCGGCCTCGGAGACCACGCCGACGACCCGCCCCTCGCCTTCGAGCACGGGCAGCGCGCTGACCCCCCGGTCCTGCATCATCTCCACGATGACCTTGAACGATGCCCACCGGCCGACGGAGGCGACCGTGTGGGTCATGACATCGCTGACGATGTACGGGGTGCCGTACATGGTGACCCCCTAAGATCCTCGGCGGGATGTCGTGCTCCTCCCAGCGTGTCTTGGTGTGGGAGCGGGGGGACATGGGCCCC
>NZ_JBHYKH010000311.1:0-8191 GCF_042741275.1 Streptomyces sp. NPDC058964 | reverse complement strand
CTGAGACCGCCACAAAAGATTTATACATTTTATTTTTCGTGGGACTCGTATTATTTGTACACTCGCAAGGGGAACGGGGCCCCTCGGCCCCCGGCCGGGCCGTTCGGCCTCCTGCCGGGCCGTTCGGCCTCCTGCCGGTCGGAGCAAGGATCACCGGCCACGACACCGGGCCCGGCTGAGGCGTCCGCCGCAGGCCGGAGCGGCCGTCGTGGCGAGGACCATTCCGAGCGGCGGTGACCCGGTGGGCTCGCCCCTTCGGTGGGTCGTTCGGCCCCGCTCAGGGACGTGTGGCCCCTGACCGGAGCCACGGCTGCCTCACCACGCTGGAATCGGACCGTTATCCGGGAGGTGGAGGCCATGTACCGAACCGTCACCGCGGGCCTCGACGGATCGCCCGAGAGCCGGGCCGCCGCCGAGTGGGCGGCGCGCGAAGCCTTGCTGCGCCACCTGCCGCTGAAGATCGTCCACGTGTCGGAGCGGGCACCCGAGCACCCGGTCCGGGCTCGGCCGCCCCGCCCTGGGATACACCAGCAGTGGACCGAGCAGCTCCTGGGCGAATCCGCCGAGGGTCTGCGCTCGCGCCACCCCGGTCTCGAGGTGAGCGGCGAGCAGCTGACGGGGACCGTGGCCGACAGCCTGCGACAGGCGGCGGGCTCCGCCGAACTGCTGGCGCTCGGCTCGCGCGGCCTCGGCGGGATCGGTGGATTCGTGGTCGGTTCGGTCGGTCTGTCCGTCGTCGCCCATGCCGAACGACCCGTGGTGCTCGTGCGGGCCGGGGAGCAGGCCCGGGACGAACACAGGACGGACTCGACGGGCGTGCCCTCCGCCGCGGCTCCCTTCCGGCCCGTGGTGCTCGGCCTCGACGCCGACGATCCGGATGACGCGCTCCTGGACTTCGCCTTCGACGCCGCCGCCCGCCGGGAGGCGTCCCTGCGGGCCGTGCACGCCTGGCCCGAGCCGCCCACGTCCTTCTACCGCTTCCCCGGCGACACCGAGCTCCACGACGATCTCGCACGCCGGCAGGCCGCCGCCCTGACCGAGGTGCTGCATCCCTGGCGGCAGAAGTTCCCGGGCGTCGAGGTGATCGAGGCGAGCCGGTGCGGCAGCGCCGCACAAGTCCTCGTCTACGCATCGCGTGACGCGTCGCTGGCTGTCGTCGGCCGCCGCATCCGAACCGCCTCCCTCGGCGCGCACATCGGCCACGTCACCCACGCGGCTCTGCACCACATCACGGCCCCCGTCGCCGTCGTCGCGCACGGCTGACCCAGCACTCCGAGCGGGACGTATCCCGGGGGCAGCGTCAACTCCATTCATGCCCGGGACGGTGATCATGATGGACCTTCCGATCGTTGTCGGCGTCGACGGTTCTGAGCCGAGCCTCCGGGCCGCGGACTGGGCGGCGGACGAGGCCGCCCTGCGCGGGGCGGCACTCAGGCTGGTGTACGCGTTGCTGTGGGAGCGATACGAAGGCACCTCACTCGCGCACGGTCCCGGCGAGCCATCGGGGGAGGTGACGGCGGCAGACGTCGTCGGCATCGCTGAGCGTCGGGTCCACCGCCGACAGCCGGGTATCAAGGTGACCACCGAACAGCCGGCCGAGGCACCCGAGTACGCACTCGTGCGGGAAAGCCGAGCGGCCCTTGCCGTCGTGCTGGGCTGCCGGGGCCGCAGTGGCGTGACCGAGGCGCTCTTGGGTTCGGTCGGCGTCGTGGTGGCGGGTCGAGCACTCTGCCCGGTGATCGTGCTGCGTGGCGGCCACGACAACCAGGCTCCGGGAGCGCGCGGTCGTGTCGTCCTGGGTGTCGGTGAGAAGGGGGCGGGCTCGGCCGCGATGGGGTTCGCCATCGAGGAGGCCCTGCTCCGCGGCGTGCCGCTGGAGGCCGTACGGGCCTGGCGTCGGCCCGCGCACGCGGCCATGAGCCATCCCCTGATCGTCGGCGAACCGGCTCACGGGCACGAGCAACAGGCTGTGGAGGCACTGGAAGAGGTACGACGCCACGGGCCGGCCGGCCTCGAGGTAGAGTGCCGTGCGGTCGAGGCCCATGCCCGCGACGCTCTGCTGGCCGCTTCTCGTGACGCCGACCTGCTGGTAGTGGGCGCCCGGCGCCGCCAAGGCCAATTCGGCCTGCAACTCGGCCGCGTCGCCCATGGGGTGCTGCACCACGCCGCATGCCCGGTGGCCGTCGTGCCGGAGGTCGACTGACCCCGACCCGAGTGTCCACCACGATGCCAGCGTTCGAGTCCCAGTCGCTCGATGTGGCAGGTCACCCGAACTCGATGCGAATTTCGGGCGGTTGTCGCAGGGTGTTGTGCACCGTGCAGTGGTCGACCACCGCACGCAGAGCCTCGAGCCGGCTCCTGCTCAGCTCGTCCGGGAGCAGCACTCGCAGGTGCACACGGGCGACGCGGGCGGGTCGGTCGTCGGCCATGGTGAAGTCCGCCAGCACGCGGAGGTGTTCACGGTCGAGGTGGTGGCGTTCCATGAAGCGCCCGGCGTAATAGGCGACACATGAGGCGAGCGAGACGACGAGCACTTCGACGGGGGTCGGGCCACGGTCGTCGCCGTCCGCTTCGACGGGCTGATCGGTGATGAGGGTGTGGCCTCTCACGCTGACTTCGAAGGCCTGGCCCTTGAGGTGCCGCACCTCTACTCGCCTCGGAGGCACTGGGGTCACGGGCCCGCTCTGGCTTGTCATGATGTCTCCTTCGGCTGCTTGCGGCGGTCGGGGCGCGGCCCGGCGGAGCCACCGGCGGCGGACGCGGAGGGCCACGCCAGGGCACGGGTGATGTCTGCGATGGTGAGGATGCCGACGAGGCGGCCCTCGTCGAGGACGAGCGCTCGGCGCACGGGACTCGCCTGCAGCCGGGGGAGCAGGTCGAGCACGGGTTCCTCGGGAGCGGCCGCGACGACGTCACTCAAGGGGCGCATCACCTCGTGGACCATCGTGCTCGCACGGTCATGCAGCGGGGTCGCCTCGACGCGGCGGAGCGTGAGCACGCCGGTCACCGCACCATCGGGTGCCAGCACCGGGAAGGCGGAGTGGCGGTACTGGCCGAAGGGCCCTTCGGCCAGGAAGTCGGCGAGGGTCGCCGAGGCCGGCACGGTGACCGGGTCCGGAGTCATGACTCGGCTGACCGGCACACCGCCCAGGAGGTTGCGCATCTCGGCCTGACGGGCCTCGGCGGTGGCCGCGCCGATCAGGAACCAGCCGAGCAGCGCCGCCCACAGTCCGGACAGGTCACGGCCGTGCAGCACGGCCACGAATCCGGTCGCCACCATGAACCAGCCGAGCGCCCGGCCCGCGGCCGAGGCACCTCGTGTGGCCCGTAGCCGGTCGCCGGTCCGGTGCCACAAGTACGCGCGCAGGAGCCGTCCCCCGTCCAGCGGTGCGGCGGGCAGCGCGTTGAAGACGGCCAGCACAACGTTGATCGCGGCCAGCCAGACGAACGCCTCGACGACCAGCCCGGACGCGTGGAGTGCGTCCAGCCCTGCGGCGACGCCCGCGAGCACGCCACCGATCAGCAGACTCGTGAGCGGGCCCACGCCGGCGATGCGCAGTTCGGCGGCCGGCGTCGGCGCCTCGTCGTGCAGGCGTGCCGCGCCGCCCAGCATCCACAGCGTGATGCCTTCTACTTGGACGCCGTTGCGGCGGGCGAGCACGGCATGCGCCAGTTCGTGTGCGAGCAGTGATCCGAGGAAGACGACGGCGGTCAGCAGGGCGAGTGCCCAGTACACGAGGGCGGAATGGCCCGGGTGGGCCTGCGGGAGACGGCCACGCGCCAGCCCGAACGTCACCAGGGCGACGATGACCAGGACACTCCAGTGCAGACCGACTCGCACGCCGGCGATCCGGCCGAGGGACAGCGTCTCGTTCATGACATCTCGCCTCACGACTGAAACCCAGTGCGGACTCGGGCGGACGGCGCCGAACTCCCTGGTGGGGCAGGCCCGCGCCACCTTCATGGTCCGGCGGCAGTGGTCTTGCGGGGAGGGGCCGATCGGCTCGCAGCAGGGACGACAGGCCCAGGCGTCGCAGTTCGCTCGCAGTGGATCAGGATCGTGACGATCACGATGGAGACGCTCACCTGCTGTCGCTCGAACGTGCGATGTTCAGTGCTGCCCGGCCCGCTTCCAGACGGGCCACCGGGACCCGGAACGGCGAGCAGGAGACGTAGTCCAGACCGGCTGTGTGGAAGAAGTGGATGGACTCGGGGTCGCCGCCGTGTTCTCCGCAGACGCCGATCTTCAGGTCCGGGCGGGTGGCCCGGCCCTCTTCGACCGCGATCCGGACCAGCCGGCCGACGCCTTCGCGGTCAAGCGTCTCGAACGGTGAGATCGCGAACACGCCCTTGTCGAGGTAGGCCGAGAAGAAGGCGGCCTCGACGTCGTCGCGGGAGAAGCCCCAGACGGTCTGGGTCAGATCGTTGGTGCCGAAGGAGAAGAATTCGGCCTCCTCGGCGATCCGGCCCGCCGTGAGCGCGGCACGGGGGAGCTCGATCATCGTGCCGACGGGGCAGCCGACCGGGGTGCCGGTCTCCTCGGTGACCTCGGCCATCACTCGCCTCACGTCCTCGCGGGTGAGCTGGAGTTCTTCGACGGCGCCGACGAGCGGCACCATGATCTCCGCCCGCGGGGACCCGCCGGCGCGGGTACGCTCGACGACCGCCTCGGCGATCGCTCGCACCTGCATGGCCACAAGGCCCGGCACCACCAGTCCGAGCCGTACGCCCCGCAGGCCGAGCATCGGGTTCTCTTCGTGCATCCGGTTCACGGCATCGAGCAACTCCACGTCATGTGTGTCCGGTTGCTTGCCACCGGCCTTGGCGACGGCGATGCGCACGGCGAGGTCGGTGCGATCGGGCAGGAACTCGTGCAACGGTGGATCCAGAAGCCGGATGGTGACCGGCAGGCCGTCCATCGCTTCGAGAATGGCCGCGAAGTCCTGGCGCTGCAGCGGCAGAAGAGCCGCCAGCGCACGGTCACGCTCGGCGTCCGTACGAGCGAGGATCATGTCCTCGACCAGCTTGCGGCGCTCGCCGAGGAACATGTGCTCGGTGCGGCACAGGCCGATCCCCTGCGCTCCGAACCGTCGGGCGCGGGCCGCGTCCTCGGGGGTGTCGGCGTTGGCCCGAACCTCCAACCGCCCGATTCCGTCGGCATGCTCAAGGGCGCGGGCAACGGCCGCGACCGTGGTGTCCGTGTGTTCGCCGGTCTCCAGATAGCGCATGGTCGCGGAGGGGACGAGCGGTGCCGCGCCGGCGTAGACGTCACCTGTGGATCCGTCGACCGAGAGGACGGTGCCCTCTTCGACGACGGTGCCGTCGCGGGTGGTGAAGCGGCGCGCCTCGGAGTTGACGGCGATGTCCCGCGCACCGCACACACAGACCTTGCCCATCCCGCGGGCGACCACTGCCGCGTGGCTGGTCTTGCCGCCCCGCCCGGTCAGCACCGCCTGCGCGGCGACCATGCCGGGCAGGTCCTCGGGATTGGTCTCCTCGCGCACGAGGACGACCTGCTCCCCGGCCGCGGCGCGCCGTACGGCCTCCGCGGAGTCGAACACGGCAGCACCGACCGCGGCGCCCGGCGAGGCCGGCACGCCATGGGCCAGCGCGTCGCCCGTCGCCGCGATGTCGAAACGGGGGAACATCAGCCGTGCCAGCCCGTCACCGCCGACCCGCTCCAGCGCCTCATCGGTCGTGATCAGCCCCTCCTCGGCAAGCTCGGCGGCGATGGCGAAGGCGGCCTCGGCCGTGCGTTTGCCCACCCGGGTCTGGAGCATCCAGAGCACGCCGCGCTCGATGGTGAACTCGATGTCGCACAGGTCCCGGTAGTGCCGCTCCAGCGCCTGGGCGTGATCGCGCAGTCGTCGGTACGAGCTCGGGTCCAGCCGTTCCAGCTCAGCGATCGGTACGGCGTCCCGCACGCCCGAGACGACGTCCTCGCCCTGCGCGTTCGGCAGGTAGTCGCCGTACAGGCCGGGGCGACCGGTCGCGGGATCGCGGGTGAACGCGACGCCGCTGCCGGAATCCGGGCCGAAGTTGCCGAACACCATGCGCTGTACGGTGACCGCCGTCCCCAGGTCGTCCGGGATGTGCTCACGCCTCCGGTACAGACGGGCGCGCTCGCCGTTCCAGGACCGGAACACGGCGAGGATCGCCTGCTGCAGCTGATGGGCGGGTGACTGCGGGAAATCGCGGCCCGTCTCGTCCCGGATCAGGCGCTTGTAGGTCTCCACCAGCCAGGCGAGGTCGGCGGCGTCGAGATGGAGGTCATCGGGGGCTCCGCGCGCCTCCTTCAGCAGCGTCATGGCCTCGTCGAAGAAGACCGGATCGACCCCCATCACCGTGCTGCCGTACATCTGCACGAGTCGGCGATAGGAGTCCCAGGCGAAGCGTTCGTTGCCGGACACCTTGACCAGCCCGAGCACGGACACGTCGTTCAGACCGATGTCGAGGACCGTCTCCATCATGCCGGGCATGGAGAAGCGCGCCCCGGAGCGGACGGAGACCAGCAAAGGGTCGTCGGCCTGCCCCAGCGATCGCCCGGCGGTCGTTTCCAAGGCCGACAGGTGGAGGCCGACCTCTTGCCGCATACCCTCCGGCTCCTCGCCGGTCGCCAAGAAGGCCCGGCAGGCCTCGGTGGTGACGATGAACCCCGGCGGCACCGGCAGGCCGAGACGGGTCATCTCGGCCAGGTTCGCACCCTTGCCGCCGAGCAGGCCGACCAGGTCGCGGCCACCGTCCTGGAAGTCGTAGACGTAGCGGACCATGACGTCTCTCCTAGCTCCGCGGTCTCATACATCTCCAGCGTCGGACGCGGCAGGGCCGCCCGGGAGGTGCTCTCAGGCCCCCGGGGTGGGCCGAACGGCCCCGAGCTCCGACTCGTGTGCGCGGCGTTGCGGCCTCTTGGCCGAGAGGAGCGGCCTGCCGCGGTGCGTGTCGCCTTCCACTGGCGGCCGATAGGGTGGAAAGCGACCAATCCGATGGTCCCGCCGTACACCGAGGGACCTGGAGGCACACGGTGGCAAGTCCGCAGGATGCCCGCGTCCGGCTGCCGCAGCTGAAGCTGGACGAACTGTTCGAGGAGTTGCAGGCCCGGATCGATGCGGCCCGGAGCACCCGGGATCGCGTGCACAGTCTGCTGGAGGCTGTGCTCACCGTCGGCCGGGAGCTCGACCTGGAGCAGGCGCTGCACTCCATCGTCGACGCGGCGGCGACGCTTGTGGACGCCGAGTACGCCGCCCTGGGCGTCATCGGCCCCGACGGCAAGACGCTGTCCGGCTTCCACACCGTCGGAGTGACCGAGGAGGAGATTGCCGCGATCGGCTCGTATCCGAAGGGGCATGGCGTCCTCGGCGAGCTGATCGATCACCCGGAACCGCTCCGACTGGCGAAGATCTCCGAGCACCCGGCCTCGTACGGATTCCCGGTCGGCCACCCGCCGATGAGCAGCTTCCTCGGGGTTCCGATCCGGGTCCGCGACCAGGTCTTCGGGAACCTCTACCTGTCCGAGAAGCGTGACGGGACGCCTTTCGACGGGGAGGACGAGGCGGTGTTGTCGACCCTGGCCGTTGCGGCCGGGGTGGCCATCGACAACGCCCGCCTGTACGAGGACTCCCGGTTGCGTGAGCGCTGGCTTCGCGCGAACGCGGAGATCGCTCACAGCCTGATGGCCGGCAGCGCCCGCGCCGAGTCCCTGGACCTTATCGCCGAACATGCTCGGGAGATCTCGTGCTCGGCCCTGGCTGCGGTCGCCATGCCGATGGAGGACACCAAGTCGCTCACGGTGGAGATCGCCGTCGGGCTGGACGCTGAGGCGCACTCGGGGCTGGTGTTGCCACTGGGCCGAACGCTGATGGGCCTCGCGTACTCCACGGCCGCTCCGGTCGCCAGCGACGACGTCACTCACGACCCCCGCATCTCCCCGGAGCCCGCGCGCTTCGGCGGACTGGGCCCCGCCGTTGCCGTCCCCATCGGCAGCGGCGAAGGCGGCGTGCGGGGTGTGGTCCTGCTGGCGCGCGAACTCGGTCGGCCGACGTACTCGGCCAGGGAGACCGAGATGCTGCGGAGCTTTGCCGCGCAGGCCGCGATCGCGATGGAACTCGCCGAGCGCCGACAGGACGCCGAGCAGATCGCGGTGCTCCAGGACCGGGACCGGATCGCCCGGGACCTGCACGACCTGGCCATCCAG
>NZ_JBHYKH010000310.1:0-10613 GCF_042741275.1 Streptomyces sp. NPDC058964 | reverse complement strand
TCGTGCGCGCCCGGCGCGATCCGGCCGCCCACCCCGCCACCGCCTGCTGGGGCGCCGCCGCCCTGCACGCGCTGCGGCTCGCCGCCCGCGGCCGCCTGCTGCCCGGCCTGACACCCAGCGGACACGACGCCTGGCGCGCCGGTCCCCTGGAGCCCGACGACATCGCCCATCTGCGGGCCGTCGCGGCGGCCCTCCCCGCCGAGGGCCACGCCGTGCCCCTGCCCGGCCCCGGCCCGCTGCTGCTGCCCGATCCGGAAGCCCTGGTGCGCTCCTTCCTCGACGCGGTCGCGGACACCCTGCCCCGCACCCCGGCCGCGCCGTACACCGCCGGGAAGCCCTTTGCCGCCCGTGAGCCGCAGCATCTGCCGGGCGCGCACGAGTGGGCCGCGGAGGTCGCCGCCGGGATGGACGCGGGCGTGCGGATCTCGCTGCGCCTGGACCTGTCCGCGTACGACCTGTTCGACGCCGGCGCGGGCGGTGACCGGGCGCGCGGCGCGGGCGCGGCGATCGTCCAGGTGCACAGTCTCGCCGACCCCACCCTCGTGGCCGACGCGGCGGCCCTGTGGGCGGGCGAGGCCGACGCCGCGTTCGGCCCCCGGGCGCGCGTGGACGCGGCGCTGGCCGTGCGCCGTGCCGCCCGCGTGTGGGCGCCGCTGGACCGGCTCTCCGAGCAGGACGTGCCCGACGTACTGGCCCTGTCCGAGGAGGAGCTGGGCGAACTGCTCGGCGTGGCGGCGACCCGGCTCGCCGCGGCCGGCGTCGCCGTGCACTGGCCCCGGGACCTGGCACAGGATCTGAGCGCGGCCGCGGTGGTACGGTCCGCGCCCGGCTCGGCGACCGACGGCAACGGCTTCTTCGAGAGCGAGGAGCTGCTCCAGTTCCGCTGGCAGCTCGCGCTGGGCGGCGACCCGCTCACCGACGCCGAGATGGACGCGCTCGCCGAGGCCCACCGCCCGGTCGTCCGGCTGCGGGACCGCTGGGTGCTCGTCGACCCGGCCCTCGTCCGCAAGGCCCGTAAACGCGAACTGGGCCTGCTCGACCCGGTCGACGCCCTGTCCGTCGCGCTCACCGGCACCGCGGAGATCGACGGAGAGACCGTCGAAGCCGTGCCGGTGGGCGCGCTGGCCGCCCTGCGCGACCGCCTGACGGCCGGACTCCGCCCGGCCGAGCCGCCCGCCGGCCTGCACGCCACGCTGCGCGACTACCAGCTCCGGGGACTGGCCTGGCTCTCCCTCATGACCTCGCTCGGCCTGGGCGGCTGCCTCGCCGACGACATGGGCCTCGGCAAGACGATCACGGTCATCGCCCTGCACCTCGAGCGGGCCCGCGAGGAGCCCACGCTGGTCGTCTGCCCGGCCTCCCTGCTCGGCAACTGGCAGCGGGAGATCGCCAGGTTCGCCCCCGGCGTCCCCGTCCGCCGCTTCCACGGCCCGGACCGCACCCTCGACGACCTGGACGGCGGTTTCGTCCTCACCACGTACGGCACGATGCGGTCGACGGCCCCGCGGCTGGCCGAGCAGCCCTGGGGCATGGTGGTCGCGGACGAGGCACAGCACGTCAAGAACCCGTACTCCGCGACGGCGAAGGCACTGCGCACGATCCCGGCCCCCGCGCGCGTGGCCCTGACCGGCACCCCGGTGGAGAACAACCTCTCCGAACTGTGGGCCCTGCTCGACTGGACGACCCCCGGGCTGCTCGGCCCCCTGAAGTCCTTCCGCGCCCGGCACGCGCGCGCCGTGGAGAACGGCGAGGACGAGGAGGCGGTCGCCCGGCTGGCCCGCCTGGTGCGCCCCTTCCTGCTGCGCCGCAAGAAGTCCGACCCGGGCATCGTCCCGGAACTGCCGCCCAAGACGGAGACCGACCACCCGGTCCCGCTCACCCGCGAACAGGCCGCGCTGTACGAGGCGGTGGTGCGGGAGTCGCTGCTGGCCATCGAGACGGCGCAGGGCATGGCCCGCCGGGGCCTGGTCCTGAAGCTGCTGGGCGCGCTCAAGCAGATCTGCGACCACCCCGCGCTGTATCTGAAGGAGGAGGCCCAGGGCGACGGCCGGCCCGCCCGCTCGGGCAAACTCGCCCTGCTCGACGAGCTGCTGGACACCCTGCTGTCCGAGGACGGCTCGGCGCTCGTCTTCACCCAGTACGTCGGGATGGCCCGCCTCATCGCCTCTCACCTCTCCGCCCGCGCCGTCCCCGTGGACCTCCTGCACGGCGGCACGCCGGTTCCGGAACGCGAGCGCATGGTGGACCGCTTCCAGAGCGGGCGCACCCCGGTGCTGATCCTGTCCCTGAAGGCCGCGGGCACCGGCCTGAACCTGACCCGCGCGGGCCATGTCATCCACTTCGACCGCTGGTGGAACCCGGCGGTCGAGGAGCAGGCCACCGACCGCGCCTACCGCATCGGCCAGACGCAGCCGGTCCAGGTCCACCGTCTCGTCACGGAGGGCACGGTCGAGGACCGCATCGCCGAGATGCTGGCGTCCAAGCGTGCGCTGGCCGACGCGATCCTCGGCTCGGGCGAGTCCGCCCTCACCGAACTGACGGACCGCGAGCTGTCCGACCTGGTGTCGCTGCGGAGGTCGTCGTGACGGGCGGGGAACGGCGTCCCGGCGACGCCGCCCGCCGGGCACTGAGGGCCGCGCGGGAGCGGGCGGGCACGGCGGCACCGCCCGAGGAGACGCCCGAGGAGACGCCCGAGGGGGCGCCCGCGGGGGCGATCGCGCGCGGGGCGCGGGTGTCCGCGGAGCACGCCGGGGCCGAAGCGCAGGCGCCCGGAGCCGAGGCCGAGCGCGGAGCCGACACGCCCGTCGCCGAGGGAGCGAGGCCCGGGGACGTCGCGCGGGCGGCCCTCCGGTCGGCCGTTTCGGCGCGACGCGATGAGGGCCGCGCCCAGGAGACCGGTCCCGGCGAGGAAACGCCGGGCACCACCGACGGAGCCGGTGACCCACCCGCTCCACGGGCCGCCGCGGAGCGGGCCGGTGCGACGGTCCCTCCCGGCGGGCGTCCGGGCGATGCCGCCCGGGAGGCGCTGAGGGCAGCCCGGCAGAAGGCGGCGCAGAACACGGCGGACCCCGAGGGCCCGGAGACCGGCGTTCGGCGGCGGCCGACCTCCGCGTCCGGTACCGCCTCGGCGGCCCGGGGCCCCCCCCGCGGGGGCGCGCCCCCCCCCCCCACGACGTGGTCGGGCAGCCGCTCGCGGAGATGGCCGCGCAGGACGGCCTCCAGGTCCACGGTGCCGTCGAGGGCGGTCGGCACGTTGGCGCACTCCTCGACGGCGGCGGCAGGTGCCACGTACACGCCGGTCAACGGGCCCGCGGGGACCAGGTCCGGGTCGACGAAGACGATGTCGAGCAGTTCGGCGCCCTCCCCGGACCAGGTCGGCAGGGCCCGGTAGCCCAGGTGCTCGCCGGCCGCGCACAGGGCCTCCGGGTCGGGAGCGGGTGCGTCCTGGGGGGCCAGGTCGACGCTCTCCAGCGGATTGTCCAGGGACCGCATCGCGCAGTACTCGTCGTGCACCCGGCGGTTGGGGATCCCGGCCAGCCGCAGCACGGCGGGGCGGTGGGCGTTGAGGCGGTCCTCGGCCTCCGCGACGGAGGAGACCTCACGGCCCCAGCGGACGACGGGCGCTGCGGTGAGGTCGGCGGCCGGCTCGGCGGTGGACAGGACGGCCTCGTAGCGGTAGCGGGTCAGCTCGTTGTGGTGGGCGCCCCGCTTGACGCGTACGTCCACCGTGCGCAGCGCCGGCAGTTCACGGGTGAGGGCGGCGAACAGGGCGGGGGAGAGCAGGAGTTCGGTCTCCGCGGCCATGCGCCTGTCGACGGAGCGGCGCAGCGCCTCGCGGCTGTCCCCGGCCGCGCCCGGCCGCGACAGCTCCGCACCGGTGTGGAGGCAGCGGGCGAGGTCGAGGTTGCGCAGGTCGCCCAGCAGGACGGAGCCGCCCGGGGCGAGCAGCGGCAGCAACCGCTCGACCACGGTGCGCAGGTGGGCCAGGCTGGGGAAGTACTGGACCACCGAGTTGACGACGATCGCGTCGAAGTACCCGGCGGGCAGCCCGGTGGTGTCCTCGGCGCCCTGGCGGCGCAGCCGGACCTTGTCCCGCAGGACCGGGTCGGCGTGCGTCCGGGCGGTGAGCGCGGTGACGGCGGAGGCGGCGAAGTCGGTCGCCCAGTACTCCTGGACGTCCTCCTCACGGGCCAGACGGTCCATCAGCAGTCCGGTGCCCACGCCGATCTCCAGGATCCGGCGCCGCGGCAGCTCACGCACCCGCTCCAGGGCGGCCGCCTGCCACTCGCGCATGTCCTCGAGCGGGATCGGCAGCGCGTCGTAGGCGCTGTTCCAGCCCCTGAAGTCGCCCTCCGGCCCGGCCACCCCGGGGCCGACGGCGTACAGGGCTTCGTGGATCTTCCTCCACCCGGCGATCTGCGCGTCCTCCGCGACGGCCGCCGCCACCGGAGCCGCGGGCACCACGTGCGCGACGAGCCGCTCGTCGCCTTCCTCCGTCCCGTGCACGGACACCGCTGCCGCGGACACGGCCGGGTGAGCGGTCAGTACCGACTCGATGAGGCTGGAGATGGACATCAGCACTCGCTCCTTACGACACGACAGCGCGTTCCGGCTTGGCAAAACCTTGCCAAGATGCTGGCAAGGTGCTCCTGAGGATGCGTCTCGGAACGGTGGAGCGGTGCTTGAGCCGCAGGTGGGAGGGGGTGGTTCCGTGCCAGTGGGAGGGGGACGTGTTGCCAGGTGGCGAGAGCCGGGCCGCCCACGGTCACACAGTGCTGGGCGAGTTCCGTCGACGAATGACCAGGAGCCCAATCGGCCTACTGCCAAGCCTTGTCGGCGTATGGCCTCCTGGTCAGGCGGGCGTGAGGGGTCCGGCACGCCAAGGCTGAAAGCGCCGGACGGGAAGTCGTCGCCGTCGGCCCGCGCAACGCCTCCCGCACCTGTCCCGGATGCGGGCACACCGCGAAGGAGAACCGGCCCCCACAGGAGAAGTTCCACTGCGTCTCGTGCGGCCGCAACGCGCACGCCGGCACGGTGGGCGCCGTCAATGTTCTACGGGCCGGGCTGGTCCGTCGCGACGCCAACCCGGCATGGCGAGAAGCCCCGTCCTCCAGGACGGGGCGGCGTCACGGCGCCTTGCTCACGGGACCGGTCACGGCGGGAGACCTACTTCTTCACGTGCGGCATGCACCGGGACGCCGCAGCGGGGGAACGCCGGCGACCGGATCACAGTTCGGTCCGTATGCGCCTGACCCCCGATTCCCCCAGTACATGCGGCAGTTGCCGTACGGCAGGACCGCCGCCCGGGTCAGCCGGTCACCGTGACGCCACCGGCCGGGGCACGGTCCAGGTCCGCGGGAAGGCCGGTGCGTCCGGGGACACCCAGCTTGCGGTAGACGCGTGTCAGGTGCTGCTCGACCGTGCTCGACGTGACGTACAGCCGCGCCGCGATCTGGCGGTTGGTCAGCCCCTGCGCCGCCAGCGCCGCCACCCGCCGCTCGGATTCGGTCAGCGACTCCGGCGCGGCCACGCCGTGGACGACGACACCACCGGAACCGGGCAGCATCTGGTCGCGCAGGGCGACCGCCCCCATCTGCTGGGCCAGGTTCCAGGCGGCACGCAGAGTGGCCGCCCCCTGTGACGGGCCGCCGTCCGCGTGCAGGGCGTGCCCCAGGTCGGCCAGGGCCCGTGCGGTCTCCAACCGGGCTCCGCCGCACCGTAGTTGCTCCACGGACTGACGGAGCAGAACACTGCGCCGGTCGGGTTCGGAGGCGGCGGCCAGCGACCGCAGGGACAGACCCCGTACCCAGGGACGCCGGGCGTCCGGCAACGCCAGCTGTTCCTCCGTCAGCTCGCGCGCCTGCCGGACCCTGCCCAGCCGCAGCAACGCCTGGGCCGCGTCCGTACGCCACGGCAGGCACGCCGGCCGGTCCGCCCGCCACAGCTGCACCGTACGACCGATCCTGCGGAAGTCGGCGAGCGCGGCCCGGGCCCGTCCCAGGTCCAGCTGGTGCAGGCCGCGGGCGCGCAGATACTGCAGGCCGTACAGGGTGTTCAGCACCCGTCGGGTGACGGGCAGCCGGGTGTGTCCAGCGGCCTCGGCGTACCGGCCGAGCGCGCCGCAGGCCTCGACGAGCACCGCGACCGGTCCGTAGCGGAAGGATCCGCCGCCGCCCGCGGGCAACGCCTCGAGTGCCGCCGTCGCATGCGCATGGGCGCCCCGCACGTCGCCCATTCGCAGCAGTGCCTCCGCGTGCAGCGTCGCGAAGACCGCGCGCCAGCCGGGCGCCCCGGCCGCCTCCGCCTCCTCCAGCAGCCGCCCGCTCGCCGGCACGGCACTTTCCGGCCGGTCGGAGTAGAGCAGTGTGCGCACCGCCACCACCAACTGGGCCAGCCCGTCGTCCGTCAGCCGCGTCGACCGCAGCAGCGTCTCGGAGTCCGCCGCACGGGTGTCGAGCAAGGTGTCGAAAGGGGTATCGACAGGGGATTCGACGGCGACGGGGGACTCGACCGTGGTGTCGTCGCGGGCCCCGAGCAGTGCGGCCGACTCGGCGATCCGTCCCTGCGCGAGCAGCATCCCGGCCAGCCGCGACCGGTGCTCCGCCGCCGCGGCCACGTGCGCACGCGGGCCCGTGGCGAGCGCGGCCAGCCGCTGCTCGGCGGCCTCCGGATCGCGGCGCGCGGCGATCTGCGCGAGCCGCAGGGCCACACCGGTGCGGGCGGCCTCGTCAGGGCAGATTCCGTGGGCCAGTTCGAGGAGGCGCTCGGCCTGCTCGGTACGGCAGCCCCCGGGGCGCCGGGCCAGCAGGTCCTCGGCGGTGTGCATCAGGAGGGTGAAGTCCTCGGGGCGTACGGGCACCCGTAGGCCCTCCGCCCGAGGCGCGAGCAGGTGGTCGGCCACCACGTCGGCGGGCGCTGCCGCCGCGGCGAGCGCGAGCGCGGCCCGTCGGTGCAGGTCCGCGCGGAGGCGGGGTGAGGTGTCCGCGAGTACGGCGGCCGGGACGGACGGGTGCCGGAAGCGGACACCGTCGAGCAGACCGCACGCGCGCAGGGCGGCCGGACCGGCAGCGGTGGCGTCGGGAGACGTGGCGGGTCCGTCGGCGTCGGGGCGCAGCATGCGGTTGACCAGGGACTCGGTGGCCCGGTCCGCCAGGATCGCCACCGCCCGGGCCGTCGCCAGGGCGTTCGGGCCACTGCGCCGCAGGCAGGAGGCGACGGCCGCGGCGAACGGCCCGTCGAGAGCGGGCGCCGACGGCGGCGACGCGGTGGCGACACGGTCCTCCTCCAGCAGCGCACGCAGAAGAAGCGGATTGCCGCCGGTGATGTGGTGCAGCTCCACGGCCGTGCGAGCCGTGCGAGCCGTCCGGGTCGCCGTGACCTCAGTGTCCTCTGCGACCTCCGTGACGTCCGCGACCTCCGCGGTCTCCCGGCGCGTCAGCAGACCGAGCCTGATCCGGCGGAAGTGCGGCTCGCGTGTCGACTCGGTCCCGAACAGGGGCTGCTGCTCTTCCGAGTACGACGAGACCGCCGCGACCACCAAGACCGGGGCCGGCCGGACGTGCCGTACCAGATACCTGAGGTGATGCAGGGACTGCGCGTCCGCGTGGTGCACGTCGTCCAGGCACAGCACGACCGGCCCGGCCAGGGCGAGGTCGCACAGCTCCGCGCAGAACGTCCGCATCGCCTCCCCGGTCGGCCCGGCGTCCTCGGCACCGGTGCGGGGCAGGGCGAATGCCGGGGCGCTGCCGACCAGTTGGCGCAGCAGCCCGAGCGGCACCCGGTGTCCGGCCTCGGTGGCGGTCGCGGTGAGCACCAATGCTCCGGCGGCTATGGCCCGTTCGGCCACGGCGTCCAGGAGGTGGCTCTTGCCGCAGCCGGCGGCGCCCTCGATCACTACCACCCGGGAACGTCCCACCGCACAGGTGGCGAGGACCGTCTCCAGAGCACCGGCCACGGATGCCCTGCCAGCCTGCGTCATGTGCCTGCCCTTCGCTGGAACCGCGCTGGTCGGGGCAAGGATGGGATCACCGCCTTTAAGGGAGGTGGAGCCGGGACGGAGGTGGCGACCGGGCAGGCGGCCCCCCGGAACGCCCGAAGCCCCCGCGGCGGCACGGTGGCCGGCGGGGGCTTCTCGGTGAAGAGGGCTCCGTTGCGCAGAGCGAAGGTCAGACGGCGGCGACGGTGGGCCAGCCGATGTCGTTCGTGCCGGTGGCGGAGACGGTGCCGGCGGTCTTGGGCCAGCCGATGTCACCGGTGGTCTTGGCGGAGACGGCGGTGGCGGTCTTGGGCCAGCCGATGTCGTCGGTGCCGGTGGCGGAGACGGTCGTGGCGGTCTTGGGCCAGCCGATGTCGTCCGTGCCCGCGGTCGACGCGTTCGTCGCGGTCTTCGGCCAGCCGATGTCACCGGTGGTCTTGGCGGAGACGGCGGTGGCGGTGGGCCAGCCGATGTCGTCGGTGCCGGCGGCCGACGCGTTCGTCGCGGTCTCGGGCCAGCCGATGGCGTCCGTGGTGGTCGCCGGCCGCGTCGCGGTGGTCGGCCAGCCGATGGCCTCAGCGGCGGCGGCGCTGACACCCACGGTGGAGAAGGCGGTGGCGGCGACGGCGGCGGCGGTGGCGGCGATCCGGGTGATGCGGTTCATGGTGGGCTCCTCTGTGTCAACTTCACTTCGGCTGCTTGGCAACCTCTTGCCAAGAAGGTTGGCAATGAAATCTCGTAAATCGCTGGGGAATTGGTCGAAATAGGCTCAAGAACGGCGTCAGAAGCGCCCCAGAGCACCGGATGGCGCATCCGAATTGCCACACCGAACACCACATGACCTGCGCAAACACACTGTCTTGGCAGAACGGGAACCCCTCTGCCAGAACTTGGCAATTCCTAGGGAACGGAGCCGGGCAGAACCGGGACCGAGGCCAGAAAGGAGCCAGAAGTGCCTGGCAAAGCCTCTCCACTAGAGCGCCGCCTGAGCCCACGTTGCCAACCCCTCGTACTTCTTGGCAATCTGTTGCCAAGCAACAGGCAAGCAATTGCCCCATCGCACGGGGGGAGGCCCCTGAAGTGAATGCGACGTCCCACAGCGACCGAATGGTCCACCTGAACTCGGCTGGTCTGGGCCGCATGCCCGCAGCCGTACGCGCGGTCCTCACGGAATGGACGCGCCACGACGACCGATACGGCTCCTACGAGCTGGAAGAGCACCTCGACGACGTCGTCCACGACGAGATCGACGAACGCCTCGCCGCGCTGCTGGGCACCCCGGCCGGCGAAACCACCCTGTTCACCGGCGCCGCCGACGCGTACGCCACCCTCCTCGCCCGCCTTCCGCTCGGCCCGGGCGACCGCATCTGGACGACTCCCTACGAGGGCGCCGCCAACCTCACCGCCCTGTACGCCCTGCGCGACCGCACCCGCTGCACGCTGGAGGTCGTACCGCTGCGCCCGGACGGCGACCTGGACCTGGAGTGGATGGCCACCCACATCGACGACGACGTCGCCCTCGTCTCGGTGACCTACGTCCCGGCGGGCTGCGGCATCGTCAATCCCGTGGAGGACGTGGGCCGCATCCTCGCCCCGCACCGCTGCGTGTACGCCGTCGACGCCTCCTACGCGGTCGGCCAGTTCCCCGTGGACGCGGCCCGGATCGGCAGTGACCTGCTCACCGGCGACGGCTGGCGCTTCCTGCGCGGCCCGCAGTCGGTCGGCTTCGCCCACACGTCGCCGCGGCTCAGGGCTCTGCTGGGGCCGGCCGGTGCCGAACCGGTCGTACCGCCGCACGGCGCTGCCGTGGCCGCGCTGAACACGGCACTGGCCGAGCACACCACGGCCCTGCCGGACGAGGACCTGGTCGCGGAACTCCGCGCCGTCGTCGAGAAGGCACCGGGCACCGAACTGATCGCCCCCGGGCGGATCCAGTCCGGCATCCTCACCTTCCGGCACGACGAACTGTCCGCCGCGGTGGTGCGCCGGGAGCTTGCGGCCCGGGGTGTCGTCGTATGGAAGACGGTCGCGCAGGAGACCCCGCTGTACCTGCCCGCTCTCGGCGTCACGACGGCGGTGCGCGCCTCCGTCCATCACGACAACTCACCTCAGGACATCGCCCGGTTCGGTGAGACGCTGCGCGAGGTCCTGGAGCATGGACGTCCCCGCACCCCGGCGCCCGTGCCGCCCGCACCCGCGACCACGCACAGCACCGTCACCGACCTGGCGCAGTGGCGCGGCCGACGAGCCGGCGAACCGGGTACGGACGCCACCGCCCCCGAGGCGGTCGCCGCGGGCACGCGCAGGCCGCGGCAACCGCGCGACGGACGCCCCAACCTGACGCTGCACCGGACACGGTGATCCCGTCGGCGCGACCGGCGTGGGACCACGCGCGAGTGCCCCTCTAACGACCCTGACTAGCCTCTGGCCTGGCCACGTGTACGACCCACAACCCACAGGGACTGACAGGAGCCGACACGCGCATGTCCGTGGAAACCACCATGCCCCCCGGTACGGCAGCGTCACCCACCAAGCAGATCCGTCGCCTCGACCGGGTGATCATCCGGTTCGCGGGGGACTCGGGTGACGGTATGCAGCTCACCGGTGACCGGTTCACGTCGGAGACGGCGTCCTTCGG
>NZ_JBHYKH010000309.1:2543-10695 GCF_042741275.1 Streptomyces sp. NPDC058964 | reverse complement strand
GCGACGGTGGGGACCCCGGCGGCGGGGCGCCCGGGGGGGCGGGCGCCGTCCGGGTCCCCGGCGTCCGTGCCCGGCGTGTCCTCGGCGTGGGCGCCGTCCTCCGCGGCTTCCGGGACGTCCGGGGGCCCCGGCTCGGCTTCCTCCGTGGTCTCCGGCTCCGTGCTCACAGCGTGCTCCAGTCGTGATCGGGATAGCGGTGCACGGGCGCCGACACGTCGTCGAGCGCCCGGCAGATCTCGTCAGGAAGACTAAGGGCCTCCACTGACAACGCCGCCGTGAGCTGCTGTGCGTTGCGCGCGCCGACGATCGGGGCGGCCACGCCGGGCCGGTCACGGACCCAGGCGAGGGCCACCTGGAGCGGCGTCACCGCCAGCCCGTCGGCGGCCGTCGTCACCGCGTCCACGATGCGGGTCGCCGTGTCGTCGAGGTAGGGCGCGACGAAGGGCGCCAGGTGCTCCGAGGCCCCGCGCGAGTCCGGGGGAGTGGCATGCCGGTACTTGGCGGTCAGCACGCCCCGGCCGAGTGGGGAGGAGGGCAGCAGACCGACACCGAGGTCGATGGCGGCGGGCAGCACCTCGCGTTCCACCCCGCGCTGGAGCAGGGAGTACTCCATCTGCGTGCTCGCCAGCCGGGTGCGCGTGCCCGGCGCCGCGAGCTGCCAGGTCGCGGCCTTGGCGAGCTGCCAGCCGCAGAAGTTGGAGACACCGGCATAGCGGGCACGGCCGCTGCTCACCGCGAGGTCGAGGGCCTGGAGGGTCTCCTCCAGCGGGGTGTCCGGGTCGAAGGCGTGTACGTGCCACACGTCGACGTGGTCCGTGCCGAGGCGGGCGAGAGAGGCGTCCAGCGCGGCGAGCAGATGACCGCGCGAGCCGTCGAAGCGCCGGTCCGGGTCCGGTACGCTCCCCGCCTTCGTCGAGATGACCACGTCCCGGCGCGGCACGAGCCCGTCTATGAGCCGTCCGAGCAGGTACTCGGCCTCTCCGTCGCCGTACACGTCCGCGGTGTCGACGAGGGTCCCGCCCGCCTCCCAGAACGCCTTCAGCATGTCCGCGGCGTCGTGCTCGTCGGTGTCCCGGCCCCAGGTGAGGGTGCCGAGTCCGATCCGGGACACGCGCAGGCCGGTGCGGCCGAGATGCCTCTGCTCCATGTCCGCCGAGATTACTGGCCAGAGCTACTGCCGTGGGTTGCCTGTGGACAACCGATTTCCCTGCCGCCGCGCCGACACGGGAGCCCCCCGTCACCCCCATGGCCCACCCGCCCGCGCTAGGGTCGCCCCCACAGGGACGTTACTCATCGGTAAGGGGATTCGGCCATGCAGCTCGGGATCAACCTCGGCTACTGGGGCGCCGGAATGGACGCGGACAATCTGGCCGTCGCGCAGGAGGCCGACCGGCTCGGCTACGCCGTCTGCTGGGCCGCCGAGGCGTACGGCTCCGACGCGGCCACCGTGCTCAGCTGGGTCGCCGCGCAGACCGAGCGCATCGACGTCGGCTCGGCGATCTTCCAGATCCCGGCCCGCCAGCCGGCGATGACCGCGATGACCGCCGCGACCCTGGACTCGCTGTCCGGCGGCCGCTTCCGGCTCGGGCTCGGCGTCTCCGGACCGCAGGTCTCCGAGGGCTGGTACGGCGTCAAGTTCGACAAGCCGCTGGCCCGGACCCGCGAGTACGT
Source organism: Streptomyces sp. NPDC058964 (assembly GCF_042741275.1). Lineage (NCBI taxonomy): Bacteria > Bacillati > Actinomycetota > Actinomycetes > Kitasatosporales > Streptomycetaceae > Streptomyces > Streptomyces sp. NPDC058964. The sequence goes on along the minus strand of NZ_JBHYKH010000309.1, from coordinate 9,024 downwards.
CGAGATCGTCCGCAAGGCCATGACGCGCGAGCGGCTGTCGTACGAGGGTGAGCACTGGACGCTGCCGCTCCCCGGCGGCCCCGGCAAGCCGATCAAGCTGACCGTCCACCCGCAGCGCGAGCACATCCCGCTGTACATCGCCGCCATCGGGCCGAAGAACCTCGAGCAGACCGGGCAGATCGCCGACGGCGCCCTCCTCATCTTCCCCTCGGCCGACCACCTCGAGGACACCGCGGTCAGGTACCTGCGGGCCGGACGGGAGAAGGCCGGCAAGACGCTCGAGGGCTTCGACGTCTGCCCGACCCTGCCGCTCGCCGTCGGCGACGACAAGGACGTCGCCCGGCTCGCCGACACCTTCCGGCCGTACACCGCGCTGTACGTCGGCGGCATGGGCAGCCGGAAGCAGAACTTCTACAACCAGCTCGCCCAGCGCATGGGGTACGAGAAGGAGGCCGCGGAGATCCAGGACAAGTACCTCTCCGGGGACAAGCAGGGCGCCGCGGCCGCCATACCGCAGCAGCTGATCGACCAGACCACGCTGCTCGGTTCCGTGGACCGCATCGCCGACCGCATGAAGGCCTACGCCGCGGCCGGGGTCACCACCCTCACCCTCGCCCCCGCGGGCTTCACCCTGGACGAGCGGATCGCCTCCCTGCGGGCCGGCAGCGAGGCCCTGGAGCGCGCCGGGCTCGCGTAGCGCCTCGGAAGGGGTCTTCAGCGGCCGTGGTGGGGGCTCGGGGGTCTTCCCCGCCACGGCCGTCACGGGGAACAACGCGCCCGGCCCCACGCGGTTACGCCCCCGGCACGACCCCGGTGCTCCTTCTTTCGGCGCACTTCTGCGACGCACCTGTTGCAGTGCCCGTGGCGCCGCATTTGACTCGTTCTTTGTGGAAACCTGCGGAATCCGGCGGAATCCGCGCGTCCTGCGGAGAGGGGCCCACGATGCTTTCGGCCAAGAGTCTGTTCCAGGAGATCCTCGACAACGACGAGTCCTTCCGGCTCTTCTGCTCCATCGCGGCCAGCGGAGAGTCCCAGGGCGGCTGGGAGAACGGGCGGATCGCCACGCTCGTGCCGGAGAGCGAACTGGCCCTCGCTCCCAAGATCACCCGTCATGGCGCGGACGAGGACAAGCACGGACGGATCTTCGACGCCCTCATGCGCAAGCGCGGCGTCCATCCCGTGCCCGTCCCGCCGGACACCGACTACACGATGCTCCTCGAAAGGAACGGCATCGGCCTCGCCCACGACAGGCTCAGGGCCGACCGCCCGCTGACCGTACGGGACGTCGTCACCTACCTCGCCCACAGCCGGGTCACCGAGCAGCGGGCCTCCGAGCAGATGGAACTGCTGCGCAGGCACTTCGGCGACCATCCGGACGTCGGCCGCGCGGTGCGGATGATCTCCCAGGACGAGGAGAACCACCTCGCCTACTGCCACGAGGAACTGCTCCGTCTCGCCCGCGCCGGCCACGGCCCCGACATCCGGCGCATCCTGCGCGACTGCGCGCTCGCCGAGATCCGCATCTACCGGGACGTCAGCCTCGCCGTCATGGCCCACATGGGGCGCATCCTCGGCTGGTCCACGTCCAAGGCCGCGGTGCTCGTGGCCGGCATCCACGTCGTGTACGCGTGGGAACGGCTCGCGGGCTGGCGGCGGATGGTGTCCCTGCGGATGCCCGAACGCCGCGACGCCCTCGGCGGACCCGCGACCACCACCCCCGGGTTCGTCTGAGAGGCCCTTACAGCCAGCCGCGCCGTTTGAACAGGCGGTACAGCGCGACCTCCAGCACGCCCATCGCCGCGATCACCACCGGATACGACCACAGCCAGTGCAATTCGGGCATGTGGTCGAAGTTCATCCCGTAGATCCCCGCGATCATCGTGGGGATCGCGGCCATGGCCGCCCACGCCGAGATCTTCCGCATGTCGTCGTTCTGCCGGACGCTCATCTGCGCCAGATGCGCCGACAGGATGTCCGACACCAGCCGGTCCAGCCCCTCCACGGATTCGTTCACGCGCGTGAGGTGGTCGTTGACGTCCCGGAAGAACGGACGCGCCTTCTCGTGCACGAACGGCACGGCCCCGGCGGCCGGACCCAGTCCCGCGAGTTTGCCCATCGGCACCATCAGCGGCACCGTCGCCCGGCGGAACTCCTGGACCTGCCGTTTGAAGGCGTAGATCCGCGACGCCGTGTTCCGCGAACCGCCGAGCGACGGTGAGAACACCTCGGACTCCAGCTCCTCCAGGTCGGTGCCCAGTTCGGTGGCCACCTCCAGGTAGTGGTCGACGACCGCGTCGGTGATCGAGTACAGCACCCCGGTCGTACCGTGCCGCAGCATCTCGTGCTGCTCCTCCAGATGGCGCCGGATACTGCCGAGGGGCGAACCCTCGCCGTGGCGCACGGTCACCACGAAGGAGTCGCCGATGAACAGCATGAGTTCACCGGAGGCCACCCGGTCGCTCCTCGGCTCGTACGTCACCGGCTTCAGCACCACGAACAGCGAGTCGTCGTACACCTCCAGCTTCGGCCGCTGGTGTGCCTTCAGGGCGTCCTCGACGGCCAGCGGGTGCAGGCCGAACTCCTCGGTGACCTTGTCGAACTCCTTCTCCGTCGGCTCGTACAGGCCGATCCACAGGAAGCTGTCGCCCCGGGCACGCGCCTCCGCCAGGGCGTCGGAGAAATCCTCGGGACCCTCCATCCGGTTCCCGTCGCGGTAGATGGCGCAGTCGACGATCACGGAGCGTATTCTCCCCTCACCAGCGGGCTTGCGCATTCTCGTGTGCGCCTACCCTGGGCCGCATGCCCACGCTGATCCTCGTAAGGCACGGACGGTCCACCGCCAACACCGCAGGGGTGCTCGCCGGCTGGACCCCCGGTGTCGCCCTCGACGAACGCGGCGCCGCGCAGGCCGCCGCGCTGCCCGGACGGCTCGGCGCGCTGCCGATCGCGGAGGTCGTCACCAGCCCGCTGCAGCGCTGCCAGGAGACGATCGGGCCCCTGCTCGACGCCCGGCCCGGACTGCGCGCGCACACCGAAGAGCGGATCGGTGAGTGCCACTACGGCGACTGGTCCGGCCGCAAGCTTGCCGAGCTCAAGGACGAGCCGCTGATGGAGGTGGTGCAGGCGCATCCCTCGGCGGCCGCGTTCCCCGGCGGGGAGTCCATGCGGGCGATGCAGACCCGCGCCGCCGAGGCCGTGCGCGAGTGGAACGCGCGCGTGGAACGCGATCACGGCGCGGACGCCGTGTACGTCATGTGCTCGCACGGCGACATCATCAAGTCCCTCGTCGCGGACGCGCTCGGCCTTCATCTCGACCTCTTCCAGCGGATCTCCGTCGAACCGTGTTCCATCACCGCGATCCGTTACACCCGCCTCAGGCCTTTTCTCGTTCGCCTCGGCGACACCGGGGATTTCGCCTCGCTCGCCCCGCGCGAGGTGCCGCAGGGAGAAGACGCACCGGTCGGGGGTGGTGCGGGCGCACCGTGATCGTCGGCCGCAGTAGGGTGAAGCGATCCACTCATTCGCGTTCACGCACCGACCCTTCACGCACTCCCGATTCCACGCATTCCCGGTTCCACGCACTCTCGATTCCACGCACTCTCGATTCCACTGGAGACAGGACGTGTCCCGTCAGGTGTTCCTCTACGATCCGCCGGACCGCTTCGTGGCCGGTACGGTCGGGCTGCCCGGGCGCCGTACGTTCTTCCTCCAGGCCACCGCCGGCCCCCGGGTGACGAGTGTGGTCCTGGAGAAGACCCAGGTCGCCGCGCTCGCCGAGCGCATGGACGAGCTGCTCGACGAGGTCGTACGGCGTAGCGGCGGCAACGCGGCCGTCCCCGCCATGGCGCCCACGGAGATCGCCGACACCGCTCCGCTGGACACCCCCATCGAGGAGGAGTTCCGCGTCGGAACCATGGCTCTGGCCTGGGACGGCGAGGAACAGCGCATGATCGTCGAGGCCCAGGCGCTCGTCGAGCTGGACGCCGACACCGACGAGGACCTCGCCGAGGCCGAGGAGCGGCTGCTCCAGGACGAGGAGAACGGACCCCCGATGCTGCGGGTCCGGCTCACCGGTGCGCAGGCCAGGGCCTTCGCCAAGCGCGCCCTCGACGTCGTCAACGCCGGGCGGCCGCCGTGTCCGCTGTGCAGTCTCCCGCTCGACCCGGAAGGACACGTATGTCCGCGCCAGAACGGATACCGCCGCGGAGCGTGACCGCCGCCGAACTGCTCGCCCGAGGCGAGCTGAAGGTGCGCGGCCGCATCCGCGAGGCGTCCAACGCGGCGCTGTTCTGCACGGTCTCGTACGACGGGCAGGAGGCGGCGTGCGTGTACAAGCCCGTCGCCGGGGAGCGCCCGCTGTGGGACTTCCCCGACGGCACCCTGGCCGGGCGCGAGGTGGCCGCCTACGAGGTCTCCGAGGCCACCGGATGGGGGCTCGTGCCGCCCACCGTGCTGCGGGACGGGCCGTACGGCGAGGGTATGTGCCAGTTGTGGATCGACGTGGCACCCGAGATCGAGCTCCTCGCCCTGGTGGACGGCGAGGAGCCGGGGCCGGGCTGGAAGGCGATCGCCTTCGCCGAGGTCGGTGAGGGCAGGACCGCGCTGTTGGTGCACGCCGACGACGAGCGGCTGCGGCGGCTCGCCGTCCTCGACGCGGTGATCAACAACGCCGACCGCAAGGGCGGCCATCTGCTGCCCACCGCCGACGGGCAGCTCTACGGCATCGACCACGGCGTCACCTTCAACGCCGAGAACAAACTGCGGACCCTCCTGTGGGGCTGGGCGGGGGAACCGCTCTCTCCGGAGGCGGTCGGCGTCCTCAAGGCGCTGAAGGACGCCCTGGGCGAGGGCGGCGCGCTCGGCGCACGGCTGGCCGGTCTGATCACCGTCGCGGAGCTGGAGGCCACGCGCGCGCGTGTCGAGGCGCTGCTCACGTCCGGGAAGCATCCGGAGCCGAGCGGGGAGTGGCCCGCGATTCCCTGGCCGCCGGTGTAGCGCTGCCCGTGCGGGGCCTGCCCGGCCGCCGACGTGCGGCGCGACCCCAGGATGCACACCGGGCGCCGGACCGCAAGATCGCCTTTCCGGTCGTCCGGCCCGGTCCGGTTCGTATACCGAACTTCTGGCCGGTTAGGCTCATGTACATGCATGCCTGGCCCGCTTCCGAGGTCCCCGCCCTGCCTGGTCAGGGCCGCGACCTGAGGATCCACGACACCGCGACCGGCGGTCCGGTCACCCTCGACCCCGGTCCCGTCGCCCGAATCTACGTCTGCGGCATCACGCCGTACGACGCGACCCACATGGGTCACGCGGCGACCTACAACGCGTTCGACCTCGTGCAGCGCGTGTGGCTCGACACCAAGCGGCAGGTCCACTACGTCCAGAACGTCACCGACGTCGACGATCCGCTTCTCGAGCGCGCCGAGCGCGACGGCGTCGACTGGGTCGCCCTGGCCGAGAAGGAGACGGCACTCTTCCGCGAGGACATGACCGCCCTGCGGATGCTCCCGCCGCGCCACTACATAGGCGCCGTCGAGGCGATACCCGGCATCGTCCCGCTCGTGGAACGGCTGCGCGAGCTCGGCGCGGCCTACGAGCTCGAGGGCGACATCTACTTCTCCGTCGAGTCCGACCCGCACTTCGGTCAGGTCTCGAACCTCGACGCCGCCGCGATGCGGCTGCTGTCCGCCGAACGCGGCGGCGACCCGGAACGCCCCGGCAAGAAGAACCCGCTCGACCCGATGCTGTGGATGGCCGCCCGTGAGGGCGAGCCCAGCTGGGACGGCGGCTCGCTCGGCCAGGGCCGTCCCGGCTGGCACATCGAGTGCGTCGCCATCGCCCTGGACCACCTCGGCATGGGCTTCGACGTCCAGGGCGGCGGCTCCGACCTCGCCTTCCCGCACCACGAGATGGGCGCCTCGCACGCCCAGGTGCTGACCGGCGAGTTCCCGATGGCCAAGGCGTACGTCCACGCCGGCATGGTCGCCCTGCACGGCGAGAAGATGTCCAAGTCCAAGGGCAACCTCGTCTTCGTCTCCCAGCTGCGCCGCGACGGCGTCGACCCCGCCGCCATCCGGCTCGCCCTCCTCGCCCACCACTACCGGGCCGACTGGGAGTGGACCGACCAGGTGCTGGCGGACGCGGTGGCGCGGCTCGACCGCTGGCGCGCCGCCGTCTCCCGGCCCGACGGCCCGCCGGCCGAGGCCCTCGTCGAGGAGATCCGCGAGGCCCTCGCGAACGACCTGGACGCCCCCGCCGCGCTGGCCGCCGTGGACCGGTGGGTGGCGCTGCAGGACGAACAGGGCGGTACGGACACCGGGGCCCCCGGCGTCGTGTCCCGGGCCGTCGACGCCCTGCTGGGCGTGGCCCTCTAGACAGCGCGAAGGGGGGGGGGGGGCCCCCCGTGGGTCCCCCCCCCCCCCCCAGCACGGGGGCCTCGCGTGGCCCCCCCCCCCCCCCCCCGCCCCCCGGGGGGGGGCGCGCC
>NZ_JBHYKH010000309.1:0-2533 GCF_042741275.1 Streptomyces sp. NPDC058964 | reverse complement strand
GCTCTCACTCCTGGGTCAGAGCTTCTGCACCCGCACGCCGCGCAGGACCGCCGGTGACGTGCCGTCCCAGACGCCGATCACCTGGTGGCCGCGGGCGAACGCCTCCTGGATCTCCTGGTGGGCCTGCTGGGTCGGGTTGTTGAGGACCCGGAAGCCGTCCGGGAAGCGCAGGAAGACCTGCCGCGGCTGACCGGGCAGCGGCTGCACGATGTCGATGAAGCCGTTGGCGATGCCCGCCTGCAGCGCCTGTGCCGAGATCTGCTGGATCGCGGCCTGCGTGACCTGCTGGAGCTGCTGCTGCATCTGCTGCTCGCCGTATCCCTGCTGCTGCATCGGCGCCTGCCCGAGCTGCTGCTGGTACGGCTGCTGCTGTCCGAGCTGCTGCATCAGTTGCTGGTACGGCTGCTGCTGTCCGAGCTGCTGGAGCTGCTCCAGCGAATTGCCCGTGCCGTACGGCTGGTGGGGCGAGGTGCTCGGGAACTGCTGTCCGAACTGGCTCATCGGCTGGTTCATCTGCGGGGTGGTGCTCATGATGTGTCACCTTCCCTTGATGGTGTTTCGGTCGATTGAGGATCCGTCAGCCCGTGACGACCAGGCCGACGATCTCGTCGTCCGCGAACCACACGCGGACGTCGGGCCGTCCCCCCGCGAAGGCGGTGTGCACCGCCTGGCGGATCTCGGGGGACGGACGATTCAGGTTCCGCCAGGAGCCGGCCACGAACAGCCGCAGCCTGGGCGGGAGTTCACGGGGGTAGGGGAGCAGCTCGTCCCAGTACCGCTCCGCGCGGCCGGAGCCGACCGCCTGCGGCAGCAGGTGGGTGACCGCCGCCTTGACGTCGGGCCGGCCACCGATGCGCTGGGAGGCGGGCCGGCCCGGCGCGTCCTGCTGCGGGGAGCCCGTGACCCGCAGCACCTCGCGGGCGCGCTCCGGTGACATCGGGGGCTGCCCGGCCGCCCTGAGCATGCCCTGCAGCGCGGCCAGCGCGCCCGCCACCACCGGGGCGGCCGAGGACGTCCCGGAGAACGTGTCCGTGTACCAGGTGATCTCCTCCGGCCCGCCCTGGAGGTCGCCGGGCCGGTCCCAGAAGCCGCCGGTGGTCGTGACCTCGCGCCCCCAGCCCTGGGCGTCCACGCGGGCGCCGTAATTGGAGAACGCCAGTCGTGACCGGTCCGGTCCGTGGTCGCGGCCGTGCGTGCCGGGCGGCGGGGCACCCGCGCCGACCAGGACCGCGCCGGAGGCCGGGCCGCCCGGGTTGAAGGGGTTGCGCCACCAGGACGGGAAGCCGTCGGGACGGTGCTCGTACAGCGCGTCGTCGAGGGACTCGCCCCCGTTCCCCGCGGCCGCCACCACGAGGACGCCCCGGGAGGCCGCGTACCGCACGGCCGCGTAGTCGTCCGGCCACCACTCCAGCGGGATGTAACCGCGCTGGTCGTCGCGGTCGGCGTACTCGAACCGCGGGCCGGGCCGGTGCAGCTCGACCAGGACGAGGTCGCCGGGGCCGAGCCGGTCGGCCGCCGCGTGGATCGCCGCCGCCGTACCGGCGCCCCGGAAGGACGCGGCCGCGGTCACCGCGTCCGGCACGATCCCGGTGACGCCGTGGTCCGTGCGGTCGCCGCCGAGCACCCCGATCACGGCGGTGCCGTGGTTGCGCCAGGCGAGGTCCGTCAGCGGCGTGCCGACGACGACGCCGGCCAGTTTGGCTGCCAGGTCCTCGTGCCCGAGCTGCCAGGCACCCTCGACGTCGATCACCGTCACGCCCTGTCCGGTCCCACCGGGCCGCTGCCAGGCCCAGTGGGCGTCGATCCCCTCCGGCGCCGGGCGCAGATACCCCTGACGGCCGCTGAAGTCCGGGGTGATCGGGGCACCCTCCTTGCGCCGCCGCTCGTCGTCGGCGACCGTGGCCGGCACGGCTCCCGGCTTCACGTACGCCGTGTCGATCCCCGGCAGCGCCGCCATCCGCGCGCACAGCTCCTGTGCCCGGCTCTCCCCGCCGCTCACCCGGTAGAACAACGTGAGGTCGGGCACTCCCTCGGCACCGGTCTGCCGCACCCGCTCCTCGCTGCCGAACAGCGGCTCAAGGACCAGCTGTTCGTCGTCGAGGAACATCGCGAGGGCGGAGAGGTCGGCGCCCGCCGTCGAGCGGACCCCGTCGGCCGAGGCACGCAGCCGGGCCTCGGGGCGCGCCACCACGATCAGTTCCTGTTCGGCTCCGCGATAGGTGAACCCCGCTCCGTCGGGCCCCGGCCCGGATGCCCCCGGGCCCTGCGCCGGCACTGTCTGGTCGGTCATCGGTACCGCTCCCTTCGGTCCGTGCGGGCCGCCACGCAGCACAACCAACCACTCCCGGGGCGAGGCGTACAGACTGGTTTCGGCAACTTGGTTTGGCAGGAAGTTGAAATGGGTAACGTGTGCAATCCGTCCTGAAACAGATGTCACGTCAGAATCCGGCCGTGCCGTCGGGACGCTGTCGAGCCCCCGTGCCCCGGAACACGGTCCACGCCGTCGCAGTCAGGTCGGACGACGAAGGGGCGG